>JACCUV010000105.1 GCA_013698495.1 Chloroflexia bacterium | reverse complement strand
TTTCCGGCACACCCCGTTCGACAAGGTATTGGGCGCCAGTTTCCGCCTCGGTGAAGGCATCGCCGGGCATGTTTCCGCCGGTCAGGATAATCAGCGGCGCAAAGCCCCGCTCGAAGAGGTCGAGCGCGTGTTCGAGGCGCGCCTCGAACACGTTGGAAGGTCGCCCATCGAACTGTGCGGCCCCCATCACCACAATCGCTCCGGCCTCGCGCGCCTCGGCGATTCGCGCTTCCCAGTAGACGGCTACGCCTACCAGCCCGATCGAGAGCGGAATCATGAGGGCGAAGAGCAGGACCAGGGATTTGAGCCACCGCCGAGATGTCGAGCGTCGGGAGTTTCTCACGTTGCCCGATGTACCGGTCAGGGGATGCGCGTACGGCGATTCCGTCAGCCAGGTCGGATTGTCGAGGGAACCATGTTGCCGCGGCCTGGTTTCCGGCGACGGTGGCGTTTGAGGAGCGGGATCGGGAAGGCGCGATGTCGCGCCGGAATCGTTCATGGATGAAGCATGACATCCCTTGCTACTCGCTGGCAAAGGTACTCCGCTCCACGGAGTGGCAAACCTGTCGAAAGCAAACGTCGAGCGGGAGGGCGCGTGTGCCCATCCCCCGGCGGGTATGGCGGTGGAGTGGTCGATCAGGATTGGCGGAGCGAGGCTATTTCATCGATTGCGGCGGGGTTTTCGAGCGCCGACATGTCGCCGGGCGACAGGCCGAGCCAAGCGCTCCGGATCGCGCGACGCATGATCTTGGCGTTGCGTGTCTTCGGCAGGTCGCTGACGAAGACCACTTTCTCCGGGCGCAACGCGGCGCCCAGCCGCTCGCCAATGGAGCGCCGCACTTCATCCGCTGCCGAATCAGTCACCTCGCCGGGCATGGCAATCGCGAAGACCACGATCGCATCGCCCTTGGTCTCGTGTGGCACGCCGATCGCGGCCGCCTCGCGAACGAGCGGATGCGCGACGGCGGCGCTTTCGATTTCGGCCGGTCCAATCCGCTTGCCCGCCACCTTCAGCGTGTCGTCCGAGCGGCCCCGGATGTACCAATATCCATCGTCGTCAATTTCGGCATAGTCGCCATGAACCCATGTGTCCGGAAAGCGCGACCAGTACGTTTCTTCGTACCGTTCGGAGTCGCGCCAGATGCCGTTCGTCATCCCGACCCACGGTTCGCGGAGCACGAGTTCGCCGACACCGGACCGCATCGAGGCCCCTTCCTCGTCGACGATGTCGGCAACCATCCCGGGTACGGGTCCTGTGAACGAGCTCGGTTTGATCGGAGCAATCGTGAACCCGGAGACGATCCCGCCAGAGGTTTCGGTGCCGCCCGAGTAGTTGACGATCGGGCAACGCCCCTCCCCAACCACCTCGAAATACCACCACCACGGATCGGGGTTCCACGTCTCGCCCGTGGAGCCGAGAGCCCGCAGCGAGGAACGGTCGGTGGCCTCGACGAGGCTCGCACCGTGCGGCATCAACGCCCGGATCGCGGTGGGGGCCAGGCCGAGCGTCGTGATCCGGTGACGCTCGACCATCTTCCAGAGGCGATCGGGACCCGGATAGTCCGGGGCGCCCTCCAGCAGCACGATTGTGGCTCCGAGGGTCAACCCACCGGCGATCAGCCAGGGACCCATCATCCATCCGAGATCGGTCAGCCAAAACAGAACATCGTCGTCCTGGACGTCGAAGCAGTAGGCGAGATCGTGGGTTGCCTTAATCGGAAACCCGGCGTGGATGTGGACGGAACCTTTCGGTCGGCCCGTGGTCCCTGAAGTGTAGAGAATCATGTAGGGATCGTCGGCCGTCGTCGGGATCGCCGCGAATTCGGACGACGCCTCCGCTTCCAGCTCGTGCCACCAGACGTCGCGGTCCGGATTCCAGCTGCATTCGACAACGAGGCGCTTGATGACGAGGCACTTCGATACCCCCGGCAGCCTCGCCAGAGCCTTGTCGGCGGCGTCTTTCATCAGCACCTGCTTGCCGCGGCGCTCGAAGCCGTTGGCGGTGATCAGGACCGTGGCGTCGCAGTCCGCGAGACGGGAAACGATCGCGTCCTCGCCGTATCCGGAAAACAGCGGCACGTAAATCGCTCCGAGCTTGCCGCAGGCGAGGGTGGCGGCAACCGTTTCCGGCAACATCGGCAGGAAGATGCCGACCCTGTCGCCCTTGTTGACACCGAGCGCCCGCAGCGCATTCGCCATCCGGTTGGTCATGGCATCGAGCTCGGCGAAGGTCAGCGTGCGAACGGATTCGTCGTCGCCCTCCCAGATCACCGCTGGCATGTCGCGTTGGTGGCCGCGCAGATGGCGTTCGAGCGCGCTGGTGACGTAGTTGAAACCGCCGCCGGGGAACCATGCTGGCCAGGCCTTGCCGCGCGAGAGGTCCCAGATTCGCTCGTATGGGCGATGCCATTCCAGGTCGAGATCGGCGATCGCGTGTCTCCAGTATTGTTCCGGATCGCTGGCGACGGCCTCGTACAGCGCATCGAGTCGGGGCACATGCATCCGGGCCATAAGGCGGCGCAGGCGGCTCCGCTCGATGGTTCGTTCATCTGGTTCCCAGGCGATCGTATCGGCGCGACTGTCGTTTGAATCGGTCATGGTCGTCCCGAGCGATGTCGGTGGCGGGTCTTGCTCACTGCCATTGTCCCCGGACAGATCGAAGAGGGTCAAGCTGGGCGCGTCCGAACTATGTGAGACACTGGGCTCTGGAATTCAGGCAAGGACGTACGATGGTCTGGCGCAAACTGTTCGGCGGCACAACCGAATCCGACTCAGGCAAGCCCGAAACTGTTGATGAATCCAGGCGCGCGATTCCACCGCACCTTGCCCAGGCGATCGAGCGACGATCGGGCGAGGGCAATCGTCAATCGCCGGGGGATCCGGTTCAGCGTAAACTCGCCGCCCTGCGCCGCCAACGCCAGGCGATCCTGTTCGACATCGAACAGGGGGAACTGGCTGATACTCCGGACAATCCGTGGACCAGCCGCATAACGCTGCTTGGCGAGGCGATGCAGACGGTGACTGACGACCTGGCGATCGCCAGCCGGGTTGCGCTCGGGCCGTTTCATCCTGTTCCCGCCACGCGAATCGCGATCGAAGCGATCGACGAGGGTAATATGGCGACGGTCGCGTTCACGGTGGGAAGCGAACGATTCGTCTACGCCGACGATCCCGATTGGGCTGAACGCGGTCACCAGATTGCTCGCACCGAACTCGTTCGCCAGAGCGGAAGCGTCGATACCCTGATCCCCAGCGATACGCCGACCAACCTTCGCGCTGCCCTCGGCGAACACTACAGCAACAGTCTCTTCGTGTTCGCCACTAATCTGCGCGACCGATCGCTCGATGGTGAACCGCTCCCGGAGTCCCCGACCCTGACCGATCTCGCCAGACCGTGCCCGGTCTGCGGCGGCTGGATGGACTGGCGCGGCACATGCCAGACCTGTGCCCGCCGCAATGCGGAGGCAATGGCCCTGAAGCGGGAAGAAGTGCGGCTGCTCGATGAACGCGCCCGCGAGGCCGAGGACAGGGCCAGGATCGTGGAGGGGTTGTCGCTCGCCAGGACACGACTGCGGAACGTGGAGGCGGACCTCGCTCGCCTCGGTGAGACGGTGGAGTGAGGGTTCCATCGGGTCGCGATCGAGCGTATGATGGTCATCATCGAATCGGTTTCAGGCGCGGCGCTGTTCTGGAGTCCTGTCATGACCAACTTTGTCGAACTCTTCAAATCCGCGATGCTGGCGCGCGAATCTATCGGCATCGTGTTGCTGTTCATGTGTGCGATCGGCATCATGCTCAATCGTGGTTTCTTCCGCGATGTGTGGAACGACCACTCCCGATTCTGGCGGCTCATGGCGCGCATCGGGGCGGTATTGGCGCTCACGACGCTGGCGTGGGTGTCCCTGTTCGACGACTGGCTCCAGCTCGTGGCCGAGCCCTACCGGCTGTCGATGCCGTGGGACTATCAGCGTGTCGTCTACGACCCGGTGGAGCCCGAAATCCGGGCGGTCGGCTCCGTGTTGCTGGTCGCCATGCTGACAGTGTTGGCTTGCCTGTTCGCGCGGCATGTTGGCGGATATCTGCTGCAACTCGGCACGCTGGCGCTCTCTGCCCTGATCTGGATGCCGTTGTTCATCATGAACCAGCGGTTGAACGCGATGGTGGTGCAAGGCGCCGAGGCCAGCAACACGCTGCCCGAGGTGCTTGGTCTCTCCGCGTTCTGGGTGCTGAGGATGGGGCTGGGGGCGCTGACAATTGGCGCCACCCTGATGACGGGGATGATGCTGATTGCGCTGGTGGCGACGCTCTTGCTGGACCTGCTCAGATTGCGCGAGCAACGGATCACGCACGAAGCCGACGGGTTCTTCTCCGAACTCGGTCGCCGCGCCGATCAACGGGAAGACGTATCGCTCAAGGCGATCTGGCGCCCGATCGAGCGCCCACTCTGAAGTTATGAGAGTTTCCAGGATTCCTCGTTCGTCGGAATGACAATCCCGCCGTTGAACGACAGCCGCCGCATTTGGGTTGGCGCCTCGATGCGAATTACGGCGTCATCCGGATGCTGGCCAGCTTCATCACCGTCCGGAGCTGCTTGCAGAAGGCGAGTCCGTCTGCTGGCTTGAAGGCGATCGTGCGCACGCCAGCGCGCTCGACGCTCTGGGCGAGCACGGCCTGATCGGCGCGCGCCTGGTGATCGAAGTCGAGCTCGATCGTGACGCCCGCTTGCAACACGTATGGAGTGGCCGAGCGCTCGTTGCGAACGGCACGTTCGGCGGCTTCGCGAATCAGCGATTGAGCCTTGGCGGGGTGGAGGTGCAAGGCCGCCGTGGACGAAATGCCCTGCTTTACCGCCACACCGGCAACCTGCTGCCCCAGGAATTCCTGGGTCTGAGCCACGGCCTGGTCGTCGCCGGTCACGAGGATCACGGGCACTCCAAAATGACCGGCGATCGCGGCATTGATCCCGAACTCCCCGGTGGACACGCCATCGAACCGGACATCGTTCAACCAGCCGGTCCAGGTGTGGGCGAGTGGCGCGTTCGGCGTCCCCGCCCTGGCGTGATACCCGGTGTAGAACACCGCGCCGATACCGTCGATGTCGACGCCCTGCATCATGCCGAGTGGCTTGTCGTTTCCGGAAGTGTAGCGGCAATCCGGGTGCAGTTCCTCGCCGATCAGGTTGCGCATGCCATCGTGGCTATCGTTGACGATTACTTCCGTGGCCCCGCCGGCGAGGGCGCCCTCGATCGCGGCGTTAACCTCCCGCGTCATCCGCAGGCGGCCACGCTCGTACTCGGTCTGGTTCGAGGGTTCACCGCCGGCTCCTTCCGGTGGTGTGACGTGCACCCACGATGAGACGCCGCAGGTTCCTTCCATATCCGCTGAAATCAGGACCTTCATGTGTTCCCTCGGGGTGTGAATTGGCGCCGGGCAATCCGTAGCCATTGGCCAGCAATACGTCAAGGTCAGGTTCCAAACGTAGCCTACCGAAGGACTGGCAAACTGGCGAGCCCGAGCCGCACGGTTCAATCAAAAACCGCCCCAGGGCGTGAGCCCGGGACGGTTGATGGTGGTTTTGATGTCTGCGCGGCACGTCAGCGGCGGTCGCCAGCCCTACTTGGCCTGGTTGCGACGTCGACGGCGTTCGGCCTTGCGGCGTTTGGCCCGATTCTCTTCCTGAACGCTAATGAACCGCAGTCCACGTCGATATTCACGGATGATACCGGATCGCTCGATACCCTTGTTGAATCGGCGCAACAGTTGTTCAAAGTTCTCGGAATCTCGAAGCTCAACACGCATAAATGCTCATCACCACCTTCGAAGCGTGTGTCAAATGGCTTGTCTCATGCGCGCGCCAATCCGGCGGGCACACAAAAACCCCGAAGGTCGCCTTCGGACGAGCAAGTATACGCGATACCAGGACGAGCCGCCCAGCGGACGATTGCCTCGTAGCCAGTGGCATGCATTGACGAAACGGTCCGGGAGCGTCTCAATAGGGCGGTGTCTACACTGCGCTGGCCAAGTCTCCGAGGGAACGCCGATTATGACGAGTCGACACTCCGTTCGCGCCGTTGCGATTTCGCCCAATCGCCCAGGCGAGGTGCATCTGACCACGCTCGATCACCCCGAGCCTGGACCCGGCGAAGTCGAAATCACCGTGATTCGGGTGGGAGTGTGCGGCACCGACCGCGAGCTGATCCGCGGTGAAATCGGACATCCTCCCGCCGGCTCTTCCGAACTCATTCTCGGACATGAAGTTGCGGGCCGGGTGAGCAAGGTCGGCGCCAGGGTTGCCGGTTTCAAGGTTGGCGACCTGGTGACGGTCATGGTCCGGCGGCCCGACGACTGCCCGGCCTGCGTGGCGGGCCAACCCGACATGTGCCTGGACCGCAACTACACCGAGCGCGGCATCGCCGGTGCCCATGGCTTCATGGCGGAGAAGATTGTCGAGCACCAGCAGTGGGTGATCGCCGTCCCCGACTATCTGGAATCGGTGGCGACGCTGATCGAACCGCTGACCGTTGTCGAAAAGGCGGTGCGCCAGGCCGAACTGATTCAGCGCCGCCTCAATTACTGGAACCTGAGGACGGCGCTCGTGGTCGGCGCGGGCCCGATTGGCTTGTTGGGCACGCTGTTGCTGCGGAGCAAGGGCGTCGATGTCCACACCGTGGCCCGCACGCGCTCCCCGAACCCGGCTTCCGAGCTGGTGGCGTCGTGCGGCGCAACCTACGTCTCGACGAATGAGCAATCGATCGCGGAACTGGCGGCGATGCTCCCCAATATCGACCTGATCCTCGAATGCAGCGGCGCGAGTTCGGTAGTGTTCGAGAGCATGGGCGTACTGGGGAACAACGGCGTGCTCGTGTTGCTCAGTCTGACCGGCGGTCACTCCACGATGGAAGTTCCTGCGGCGGAGATCAACCGGTCACTCGTCGCCGGGAACAAGGTTGTGGTTGGCAGCGTGAATGCGGGGCGGGAGGACTTCACGAATGCGGTCGACAGTCTGGAACGCTTCGAGGAGTTGTGGCCAGGCCTCGCGGCATCGATGATCACCCACCGCTTCTCACCCAACGACGATCTTTTCGCCGCCACCGGCGATTTGCCGGGCGGGATCAAGAGCGTGATTGAGTTCGAGGGTCCAGGACGTTCGTAGGGGAGGACCCGCGTCCCCTCCCGATTGGTCAAAGAGGAGGAGCGTATCCGTTCCATTTCCGCAGTAACGGCAGCAGCACACAATTCGCCACGGCGAAGAGATTCCTCCGGTCGCTGACCCTACGGAATGACAGACAAGAATTGTCGGTTGTGCGCGACGACGATCTCGGCGAGTGCAGTCAGCGATGTCACCCGCAGGGCGTCGTGTTCGTCGTCGCGATGACGGTCGTAGCGGTCGATCAGGGCCGCGCCCATCCCGATCGCGCGGGCGCCGGCGACGTCCGAAAGCGCCTGGTCGCCGATGTGGATTGCATCGGCTGGCGTCACGCCGAGCGGTTCGAGGGCGGCGAAGAAGGTGCGCGAATCGGGTTTCTCCCACCCGATGAGCGCCGAGGTCACGATCAAATCCATATGTTTCGCGAAGCCCATCTGCAGGCAGAAGTTGGTGACATCGGCATCGGCGTTGGAGACGATCGCGCGTTTGACGCCATGTTCCTCCAGCAGGCCAAGAGTTGGCGTCACATCGTCGAAGACGCGATATCGCCACTTCCTGGCGTCCAACTCGCCGACGTAGATTTCGCGAACGCGATGCGCCGTTTCGAGGTCGTGGGGCAGACCAGCCGCTTCGAGCATCCGCGCGGTGTAGGCGATACGAAATGCCTCGATGTCCTCCGCCGCGCGATCGCGAATCGGCGCCTGGCCGTTTTCGATCGTGTAGAAGTCTTCCGCCAGGCGATCGGCGACCCGAAACGCGTCGACATCGCTGGGGAGTCCCGCACGGTTCGCGGCGGAAGCGAAGCGCTCCCACCGCGGAGGGTCGGCCTCGACCAGCGTGTCATAGAGGTCGAAGGTCACGAGCCGGATCGGGCCGTTGTTGGGGAGTGAGGTCACGATTGTCCTTTCAGAGCGACCGGCAAAAGGCGGAGCGAGTCGCAAGGTCCGAGTCGTCGGTCGTAGGGGCGGGCGGCCGGTCACGTCACGGATCTGATCGGTAAAAGTGCAGGTCTGTCCGCCCGTCCCATTGTCAGTGCGATCCCCAATTGCCCGTCTCTCTCAGTGTGTTTCAGCGAGGATCGTTCAGATTATAGTGTCAGCGGCGGTCATGGAAAACTCAGGATTCCTCCTGCTGTGCAAACTGACAACGCCTCCAAAGGCTAGTCGTCAGTCAGTGTCCGACGTAGCTGTTCGCGACGGGATCCCGATCCACCGCGAATGGCGCAACATCTGCTTCGACCTCGTTGCCGGTCAACAATTGGGCCGCGACAAGACCGGAATACGGCCCGAGTTGCAACCCGGACGGACCGTGGCCGGTGGCCAGCACGAGATTGACGTGCCCCGGAACCATGCCAAGGTAGGGCAAACCATCGGCCGAAAGCGGTCGCAAACCGATCCTGATTTCCCGAACCGTGCCACTGCCGACGCCCGGCGCGACCCGCATCGCGTGATTGAACACCGACTGCATGCCCTCGACCGTAAGCCGAACATCGAACCCGGACCCTGTTTCGCGAGTCGCGCCCGAGACGATTCGGTTCGGGCCAAACGTCAGCATGTACTGAT
Organism: Chloroflexia bacterium; assembly: GCA_013698495.1. Classification (GTDB taxonomy): domain Bacteria; phylum Chloroflexota; class Chloroflexia; order Thermomicrobiales; family UBA6265; genus JACCYX01. Next base: position 2,987 of record JACCUV010000105.1, on the reverse strand, counting down.
CGCCAGTTCCGCCCAGAATCGGCCAGCGCGAGGTGTCGACGTCACCCAGCTCGATGTGCAGAATCTGGCCGCGTTGCGGTTCTACGGCGACAGCGAACCCGAGTGGGGAAAGCAGGGCGTTCGTCCAGGCGCCGGTGGCAATCACCACACCGTCCGCTGCAATGACCTCCCGATCGAGCTCGATACCGACCACCCGCTCCCGTTCGACTTTGATCGAGGCGCCGCCGTAGCGAACTTCGGCGCCATGGGCTCGGGCGCCGGCGACGAGAGCGTTGCGGAGACAATCGCCATCGACTCTGGCGGCTTCAGGCACATACAGAGCTCCATGAATATCGGCCAGGGCCGGGAACATCTGTTTGGCCGTGGCGTTGTCGACCTCACTGACGGCGCCGAGGTTGGGCATCCCGCCCGCCCGGCGTTCAGCATACAGCGCTCTCAAGTCGAGCAGGTTCGCGAGTTCGTCGTCGTCCATGGCGAGGATCAGTTCGCCGACGACTTCGTATCGCGTATCGGTTTGACCGATTTCGGCCAACGCGGCGATCAGCGCCGGGTAGTGGGCTACCGCGACCTGGGCAAACGGGAAGAATGCCGGTAGCGGTCGGGTGCTTGTGCCTGGCGAAATGATCCCGGCGCCGGCAAACGTGGCGTGACCGGGATCCTTGCGGTCGACCATGATCGTCTCGACGCCCGCTCGCGCCAGGTGAAACGCGGCGCTCGCGCCCACCACACCGCCACCGACTACGACTGCGCGGTTCATTGAAGTCTTTCCTCTTCGAGCGTGTGCACGTGAAGGTTCGGTCTCAACCAACGCCGTTTGGAAACTCGGCTGTTCCGGCCAGAGTCGCACAGATTTGCCTCCCGCACTATGCATTGGTATTCACATAGAGCATTGCCTGTGTTCTACCGCCGAACAATCGTACACTTCGCCCACGAACAGCACGCAACGCGCCCAAGGCCTGATCGGATACCGATTGGGGTCCCGGACGTATATCGTATGCGGCCTCAACTGCGGTCAGAATTGAGTGTTGAGGGTTCTTCACCATTGAGGAACCGGGCTGGCTAATCCATCCACCACTGCATCCGTGGCCGCTCACACGCATTTCGACTCCATTGGCTGAAGGCGAGGTTGGCGCTGGGAGGGGTCCTGGTTCCACACACTTCGGATGTCGTCACGGCGAGGTGAGCCATGTGACAGCAGAACTCGACCGCGTCCCGCACGCGTGAGGACTAAGACAACCGCATGTTCCAGCGAATGTCGCTCCGCACCCGCTTTGTGCTCTTCTCCCTGGCGTGCCTCGTGCCGTTATTCGGCACGGTGGGCTTTTTCCTGAACCGCAGCATCGAGCGCAACACGGATCAACTCATCAGCAACGATTACACCATCGCCAGCATGGTCGATCAGTCGGTCCGCGGGTTCTTCGAGCGCAACATCGTGACGATGGAGAGCCTCGCGACCAACCCGGACATCACCTCGATGGACGCGGAATCGGCCGATGACCTGCTCGGTCAGGCATCGACGACTCGATCCGAGTTTAGCAATCTGTTCCTGATCGATGTCGCCGGGCAAGTCGTCTACCCCAGCGCCAATCCTCCCACCGCCATGCTAGCGGGCCTCACCGATCAACTCGCCCAAACTACCGACAACCGGCAAGTCAGGCTCTCCCCCAGGATGGACGTTAGCGACGACACGGCGATTGTCGTCCTGACCGTGCCCGTGATCACGATCACCGAGACGGAGAGCACAAACGGGGAGACTCCGGTAGAGGTGGAATCCGCCGAAACCGCGCCCGAAATCACCGCCGAAGATACTGCTGAGTCCGAAACGACTCCGCCGGGCCAGGTCGTCGGCGCGCTCGGAGTTGTGCTGCAAATCGACCAGCTCGAACAACTGGTGTTCCCCCTGGCCCGCGGCGAAACGGAAATCGGCGTCGTCAGGCCGGACGAACTGTTCCTCGCCACCAGCGGTCTGCGGCGGGAAGAATCGGACTTCCTGACGGGCGATGCCGAGACAATCGAGTTGGCGCGCTCGGGGGAATCCGGCGAGTTCTCGGCTTCCTCGGCGACCGGCCCGGACGTGATCGGCGTCTTCCAACCGATCCTCGTCGAGAGCTACACCTGGGCGGTGCTCGTCATGAATCCCGCACCCCGCTCCTACGCGGAGCAGCTCTGGTTTCAGGGATTCGTCTTCCTTGTCCTTGCCGGACTGGCGATTGTCGCCCTCGCCGTGGTGATGGGCGAGCTCACGGCCCGGCCGCTGCGGGTGCTGGCGAACCGTGCGGTGGCGATGCAAAAGGGCGATTTCAGCAACAAGATCGCGGCCATGGGCAGCGGCGAAATTCTCACGCTCAGCAACGCCATGTCCGAAATGACGAATCAGCTTGAGAGCCAGGTGCAGGGTCTGGAAGAAGTTCAGTTTGTGCGCGAAAGCCAGACACGGCAAATGCGCGACCTGTTGCGCCGCACCCTGCGTTTGCAGGAAGACGAGCAACGCCGCATTGCCGGCGAAATTCACGATGCGGTGTCGCCGCTGATTACCGGCGCGCTCTACCAGGCGCGAGCCCTCCAGATGAGCAATGGCTCCTCGGCTCACGAGGAAAGCGAGGCGGCGCTTGGCAGTGTGAACCATTTGCTCGAACGTGCCACGGTCGAGCTTCACGGCGTCATCTTCGACCTGCGCCCACCTGACCTCGACGATCTCGGGATCGTCGCCGCGATCGAGGCCTATATTGGGTCGATCCAGCGCACCAGCCTCAACGTCCGGCTCGACCTGGAGGAAGAACCCCCCGCCTTGACCTCAGAGGTTCGTCTCGGCATCTATCGCATTGTCCAGGAAGCGCTCCACAATGTGATGCGGCACTCCGGCGCCGACGAGGCGCTCGTGCGCCTCGAAACAACCGATGATTTGTTGCGGCTCACGATCCGGGACGACGGCTCCGGATTCGACCCGGAAACCGCGATTCGTCCTACCTCGCTTGGTCTCCTCAGCA
>JACCUV010000089.1 GCA_013698495.1 Chloroflexia bacterium | reverse complement strand
GTGAGCGTCTCACCGAAGTCGATCGTCACGGTCAGTTTCCCGTTGACCGCCTTCCAATCGGCCGGCAAATCCGGATTGAACCCGCAGAACAGGTAGTCGGTCGGGATGTTGAACGGGCGATCTTCGTAGATCGTGTAGGCGCCCGGCGGCAGGTCTTCGAACGAGGTCACACCGAGCGTGCCCCCGTCACCGGTGACCGCCTTGGCCGAGACCGGACCCTCGATCCGGATCGTGATGTTGTTGGTCAGTTGACCCGGCCCCGAACACCCCTCTGCGAAGTCCTCGTAAAGCGTGCCGTTGAAGCTTGGTGGACAGGTGTGCTTGGTGGCGTCGATCGCCGCCGCGGCCGGTTCGGGCGGCTCGAGGTAATTGATCACGATTACCGTGGTCATCTGCCCGCGATTGATCCGCACCAGCACCGTCGAGTTGCCTTCAAGATCGGGATCGGTTTCGGTCAGGCGGTAAAGACCTTCCGGAATCGTGACCTGATACTGCCCGTCGGTCCCGGTCTGGAATTCGCCCGGTCCTCCTTCGCCGCCCTCGGCGATCATCGTGAAGACGGCGTTGCCTTTGTCGCAGCCAGCCGTTCTCGCCAACTGTTGCGACCCCTGAGCGCCACCGAAGAACTGGGTTCGCTCCCCACCTTCGCCAGCCGGGCAGTAGAACTTCTGGACCTGGACCGAGCCTGTGTTCGCGGGCGGCGGCGTGCGCTCGTCCACCACGTGAATCACTTTAGTCTGGCCGGGCAGGATCTGGATGTTCTGGACGTCGGATGCCCGCTCGTACCCGTATGGCGCCTGGGTTTCAACGAGGGTGTACGTGCCGGGTTCAAGATCGCTGAAGGTCACAACTCCCGTCGCGTTGGTGCAGCGCGCCCCCGCGTTGTCCCCCTGTACGTCGAAACAGGCGCCCTGCAGTACGTGACCGTCCTCATTGGTCTTGTTGACCTGGAGCCGGCCTGTCTTCAGCACGTTTTCGATTGTCACCTCGGTCGTCTGGTCACTTCGGATTTGGACGTCCACGAGCTGGGCGTATTGGAAACTCGGCGATGGCGTCACGGTTTCGCGCAGCGTCCAGGTCCCGACCGGAATGTCGCCGAACCGAGTCCGGCCATCGTTGGCGCCGTCGGTGGAATCGCAGACCTGGGCGGTGATCGGAAGGTTGCCGTCGAACAGTCGGAAGCAGGCGCCCGCTAGTGGATCGTCGTCGCCATCCACCTTGCTCACGACGAGGCTACCGGTTTCCGCCGGCGGCGGAGCCGGCTCGTTGGCGATCGAGACATTCACTGAGGCGCCAGGGTTGATCGTGATCTCGCGATCGCCCGCCGGGAGATACCCGGCTGGCGGCGAGGATTCGACGATTGTGTAGTCGCCAGCAACAACGTTGGCGAAGACGATCCGGCCATCGGTCACGCCATCGTCGGCATCGCAATAGGGTCCGTAGTCGCGGTCGCCTTCAAGCGCGAAGCAGGCATTCTCGAGCCGGACCGAGGCATCGTTGGCGTCGACCTTGGTCACGACCAGGCGGCCCGGTTTCGGATAGTTGATGACCGTCACGTCGCGGTCGACGCCAGCCGCGATCGTGACCGAGACCGGTGACGCCAGCGCGTAGCCGCTGGATGGAGCCTTGGTCTCGACCAGCAGGTATATGCCCGCGTCGAGATCGGCGAATTCAATCACTCCGTCGTTCGGGTTGGCGTCGATCGCATCGCATCCCGAGGCGACTGTCAGGCCCCCCTGCCTCAGCGAAAAGCAGGAGTTGGCAAGCGCTTCCCCATCCGGGTCTTCCTTGTTGACGGTCAGCGTCGATGCTTGCGGCAACTGATCGATATGAATCTCAATCGAGTTCGCAACTCCCGGCTCGACTGTCATCGTCCGTTCTGCTGCCTCGTTGAAGCCTTCCGGAGTCGTACTCATCGACAGTGCGTAGTCGCCAGACGGCACGTCGGATAGCTGAATCACGCCGATCAGTGCGTTGAGGTCGCCGGCGCCGTTGTCGCAGATCGTGATCCGGTCGCCGGCGCCAGCGAGCTGGTAGCAGGCGCCGCCAACGCGCGCGTTGGTCGCATTGTTGCGGGTGATCAGTTCGAGCGCGCCGGTGGTGGGCGCCTCCTCGATCACAACCGTGATCACGCCCTGGTTGTCGACATCGGCTTCTACCGTCACCGATGGCGAATTCGCACTCTGGAAGCCTGGTATATCGGTTGTGCTTTCCGGCGTCAGGGAGGCGACATAGGAACCGACCTCAACACTGGCGAACAGGATCGAGCCATCGGCCGGGTCGCCGTCGCCGGCCTCGTTGTCGCAGATCGGTCCATAGACGACCGCGCTCTCCTGCGAGAGCACCACGCAGCCAGCGCCAACCGGCTCCGGATTTGCAGTCTGGACAAGTATCTGCAGGTCGGCCGTCTGTGGGGGCAGCAAGACGAGATCGAAGTCGAGCGATGCGCTTTCGCCCGCGGTGACGTCCACCTCACGGAGACCAGGGTCCTCGAAATCGGCGGAGTAATTGCTCAGCGCAGCGGTGTAAGCGCCCGGCGCTACGCCATCAATCTGAATCGTGCCGACCTCAGGATTCTGGTCCCCGTCCTGGTTGTCGCACACGGTGACCGCGTCGACGAGGCCGACGCATGTCCCGCCGACGGCTTCGCCCTCAGACGAGACCACGGCCATCACCGATCCCACCGGAGGCGGCAACAACACAAGATCGAAGTTGAGGGACGCTGTTTCCCCGGCAGTGACCACTGCCTCCCGGAACCCCGGGTCCTCGAAGTCGGCTGAGTAGTTGCTGAGCGCGGCCGTGTACGTGCCTGGCGCCACGCCATCAATCTGGATCGTGCCTGTTTCGGGGTTCTGGTCGCCGTCCTGGTTGTCGCAAACGGTGACCGCGTCGACGAGTCCGACGCAGGCGTCGCCGACCGGCGCGCCCTCAGACGAGACGACAGCGACGACCGACCCGGTAAATAGGACCAGGTCGAACTCGACGGTGGCCGTTGCATCGGCGACGACTTCCACCTCTTGAAATCCGGGATCCTCGAAGTCAGCGGAGTAGTTACTGAGCGCTGCCGTGTACGTGCCTGGCGCCACATCATCGATCTGGATCGTGCCTGCTTCGGGGTCCTGATCGCCATCCTGGTTGTCGCAAATGGTCAGGGCATTGACGAGTCCAACACAGGCCCCGCCGACCGGCGCGCCTTCGCTCGAGACGACGGCGACGACCGAACCGGAGCGCAGAACAAGGTTGAATTCGATCCCCGTTGCCTCATCTGAAACCACGGAGACTTCCTGGAAGCCAGGATCGCCGAACTCCGCCGGATAATTGTTGATTGCGGCCGAGTACGCGCCTGGGCCGATTCCCTCGATTTGGATCGCGCCCTCGGCCGGGTCCTGATCGCCGTCCTGGTTATCGCAAATGGTGACGACATCAATGATGCCCAGGCATGCTCCCGCCACTGGCGCCTCATCAAACGAGATCGTCGCGCGCACCGAACCGGGCAATGCTTCGTGCGTGACCTGAATCGGATCGTTCTCACCGGCAATGACGGTAATGTTGTCGTCCTCAACGCCACCGTAACCCGGTGGCGGTTCGGTTTGGCTGAGCGCGTAGTCGCCGGCCAGAATATTCGCGAACGTGGCGAAACCGTCGTCAGGTATCCCGCCGTTGCTCTCGTCATCGCATTGCGAGACCGTTCCGTCAGTATCGGATGTGAGAGACCAGCAGGCTCCGCCAATCGGGTCCCCGCCGCCATCGACGGCGATGATCTGGATCGTGCCGGTTGTCGCCGCGAGGTTGAGGTCTTCGTCAGACACCTGCCCTTCCTCAACCCGGACCTGGGGAAGACCTTCGCCAACCTCGAAACCGGATGGCGCGGCATCCTGGATCACCGTGTAAACGCCCGCTGGAAGATCCTCGATCAGGAGCACGCCCGGATCGGAGTCCTCGTCGCCCGCCTGGTTGTCGCAGACCGAGGCGGTGAGACCATCGACGGTCAGACATGTGCCCTCGGACTCGATCCGGTTGCCGTCTACGTCAGCGACTTCGACCTCGATCGCGCCGGGTGCGGGACCCTCGGTCGGCTCGGCGGTTGGTTCCGCTTGTGGTGAAACCTCGTCGAGCTGGAATTCGGTGATCGCGCCATCCTCGATCGCGACCGTTGGCCATTGTTGACTGATCGCCTCGGGCGGTCCGGATGTGATGAAAAACGCGTACTCGCCAGCCGGAACGTCCTCGAGCAAGATGACGCCTGGCGTTCCATCGGCATCGCCCGTATCGTTGTCGCAGGCAGCGGGCGGATTCGCGAGCCCGATCCCACCCAGGGTGTTGAGTTCGATGCAAATCGGGCCGCTCGACTGATCGAGCGACGAGACATCCACCCGAATTCCGGTTTGTCCGGATGGGTCGTCGACCGGTTCCTCGGTTGCCTCTGGTTCCTCGGTGGGCAGGAGTTCTTCAGTTGGTTGTGCCGCCGATGCCGGGGCAGTCACAATGATTTCAGTGGTCACATCGGCGACCACCTCGACTTCGATCGGATCGATTGGATCGGTTCCCGGTTGGGCAATCGATTGCTGGAGCGTGAACGCGCCGGAAGGCACACCGAAGAAGCCGGTGCGGCCGTTGCCAGGGAAATCGTCGTCGGCATCGCACGAGCTGGCGACCACATCGCCGCCATTGACGAGTTCAAAACAGGCGCCTCCGATGTTGGCTCCGGCGACATCCTGGAGCGTCACGATCAGCGATCCCGGATCGCCACGGTCTGAGACAGCCGGATCGACTGTTTCTTCGGAGGCCTCGGTTGGTTCCGCGGTTGGTAGCTCCGTAGAAGCAACAGTTGGCGTGGGTTCCACGCTGGGCGTCGGTTCGCCGACCTCATCAGCGCTCGGCTGGAGAATCACTTCCGCGAAGGCGTCGCCCTCAACGATTTCGATTTGTTGATCTTCGAGCGTCTCGAACCCGTCGGGCGTCAACGACAGGCGCAGGGTGTAGGAACCGACTGGTATGTCGTACAGACCAACCTTGCCGTTCAACGGGAAACGGTCTTCGGTGCCTTCAAGGTCGCAGGCCTCATCGATCACGGCGCCGTCCTGGACAAGTTGCCAGCAGGCTCCGCCGATCAGGTTGCCGCTGGGGTCGTAGAGATCGATCTGGAGACTGCCGGTTGCCGTCTCAACCGCATCCTCGGTCGGCTCCAGCGGCAATACTTCCGTCAGGTCCTCCGTTGGTTCAAGCGGCAGCACCTCCACCGGTTCGTCCGTCGGTTCTGCTTCGGCGGTTGGTTCTGCCGCGACACTTGCCGAGCTCTGGATCTGGACATCGACCACCCCATCCGGAGGCACTGTGACCTGGGCCGGTGGCGCGGAAACGACACCGTCCGGGGTGCGAGTTTCGTGGACTGCCCATGTTCCGGCGGCGACGTCGAAGAACCCGGTCCGGCCATCGTCGGCGACGTCGCCATCCTCGTCGCAAACCTCGTTCGCCACGACACTTCCGAAGTCGTCCCGGATTTCGAAGCACGCTCCGCCGACGGCATTGCCTGCTTCGTCCTGACGGAGGACAACCACATCCCCTGATTCGTCCTCGGGTTGGTCGATTGAGGCGACGACCTCTTCACGCAATTCTTGTCCGGCGACGACCTCAACCTCGAAGTCCTCGACCTGGCTGGAACCTTCTGGAACTTCCGTCTGGCTCAGGGTGTATGTGCCACCCGGCACGCCGAAGAAGCCGACCACGCCGTTGAACGGAATGGCGTCGGTGGCGTCACACGTTTCGGCAACGACATTGCCGTCCTGGATCAAGTGCCAGCAAGGACCGCCGATCGGGTTGCCCTGTTCATCGGTGAGGGCGACTAGCAGGTCGCCTGGCCCCTGGTCGACGTCATCGGTTTCCTGGCCAACAATCTCGTCGATAATTTCGTCCGCTGGCTCATCCGTCGGGACCTCGACATCCGGTTCATCCGCGGCCGGGGGATCGACTTCATCGGCCGGCGCCTGCACCTGAACGACGTTGTCGCCGGGCTGGAGATCGACTTGCTGGTCATCGACAGGATCGAATCCATCGGGCGCCTGAACCTCGATCAGGGTGTACCCGCCAGGGTTGAGCCCGTTCGGGAAGATCATCGCGGTGTTGCCGTCGAGCGACCCATCGTCGCTGTCGCATCCCTGATTGACGAGACCGCCGCTTTCAAGTCGATAGCAGGCGCCGGGATCGGGACTACCGTTGGGATCGAGCCGAACCACGGTCAATGTGCCGAATGTGAGCCCCTCCGCGGAAAGGACGTTGCCCGAGACATCGAGGGTGACTCGGGTCCAGCCGGGTGACAGTGTCGCCTGCTGCGGATTCCCGACCGGAGCGCCGTTCGCGAGCAGTTGGACGTTGACCGTGCCACCTTGCGACGGGATCAGGACCACGAGACTTCCACCATCCGGGGCGGGAAGAAGATTGCCGAGGTCGGTTTGCACCACATGCAGGGCGTCGACGCCTTCGGCCCGTACGTCGTTGGTGTGGGCGTCATAGGAGAAATAGGCGCCGACTTGAGCATCGCCGACGGTGAAATCGATCGGGGCGCCGTCTTCGCCGCCGTTGCCGTACACAGTCTGGTTGCCGCCGCCATCGGTGGCCGCGAACTGGACAGAGTAGGAACCGGGCGCAAGCGCAAAGATTCCGCTCCAGATGCCGCCAACCGAACTGAGCGAGCTGGGGGCGCATGACGGATCGCCATCGGTACACCCGAGTTGGCCCTGGAAGGTTCCAATCGCCACCACCTGGGCCGGCGCCCCGGGGAACGAATCCTGGGCGCGAGCCTCTGCCCGTTCGGGAACCGACCCAGGGTTGGCCAGCGCTTGCCCCACGTCCGTCAGCGGCATCAGGAGACCGGCCCCGAGGGCGATCGCGACCAATAGATGCACCAGCCAGCCGGCCGGGCTCATCTTCCCGCCGCCACCCGCGGCGGTCAGTCGCCGTGCGCGCCGCCGAATTCCGAGCGATGCTTCCAACACGCCGCGTTGGATGATCGAAGGCGCCTGGTCTCTCGTGTGCATCGAAATCCTCCGCGTTGTGAACGATATCGAACCGGCTGACTGCTGGGGTGACTGCACGGCGCCTATTCTCTTTTGACAGATGTCCGAATTTCGGTGATATGCAGAGAGTAACCGGTCAGGGCTCTCCCCGGACAATATTGGGGAGACGAATGGGTGTTGTCGTTGCCTGTCTGATTCTGCCAATTGTCGCACCCCACGCCATCGTCGATGGTGGAGAAAGAGCGCCGCCGGAGCTCCAACTTCAGTCCCGTTTGCGCGCAAGGCGCGTGAAGCGAGATCGAAGCCGGACACTCCGGTGAGAGGCGTGGCATTTGGGAAGGGAGTGGAAAGCAGGAGTAGTCTGTTCCATCGTGCCTCTCACATTAAGAGACGCACAATCCGCCAATTTGGTTACGTG
>JACCUV010000079.1 GCA_013698495.1 Chloroflexia bacterium | reverse complement strand
TCTCGTTACGGCTCCGGCACGTCTCCCCACGTGCTTGCTGCTTCGTCTTCCGCACACAACACCCCCTTCCCCACCCACGCCTCCCCCAAAAGGGTCTCCCCCACCAAGGGCCGCATGCCTGGCTCCGGTCCGTTCGTGTGCTGACTTGTTAACGTGCTTGTGATGCCTGATTCGGGCAGTTGCCCCGGCTCACAAAATTGCCCTCGTTCCCGAGGGCCCACGAATAGTAGTCGCCTGCCAGTCGAGTGTCAAGGAAAAGTCAACACCAAAACGAAGGAGTGCCACCCGGGCTACGCCAAACTCGACAAGGGAATCACTTGCACTACCAACACGTCGAGAGAAATCGCCCATATACTGCTCGGCAATGGACACGGACCACCGCTCGCTATCGGCTGAGGACCAACGATGAAACCACTAATCGGCATCACCCCGTCACCGGGCATCGACACCATGGGGCACGGAACCTTTTACCGATACTGTTTGTCACGCACCTATGTCGATTCGGTCAGGGCCGCTGGCGGCACGCCCGTCTTCCTGCCAACCGACAGCGGCGAGCTTGAGGAAACACTTCCGCGGCTCGACGGTCTCCTGATCAGCGGTGGCGGCGATCTCGATCCCACCTCGTACGGGGACTGCACCACTCACGAAAAGACCTATGGCGTCGACAATGAGCGCGACACTTGGGAGGTACAGGCGTGGCGATGGGCGGTTGCCAACGATCTGCCAACGCTGTGCATATGCCGTGGCATTCAGGTGATGGCGGTGGCCCAGGGAGGCACGCTGATCCAGAACATTCCAACCCAGATTCCGGGCGCCCTCGATCACCGCCAGCACAACATTGGCAAAATGCGCGACGACGTCAGTCACAGTGTCTCTATTGAGGACAACAATCCGCTCCGGGAGATCGTTGGCGATTCGGCGCTCGATGTCAATTCGTTCCATCATCAGGCTGTCAAAAACCCGGGCGACGATCTTGTCCCGATCGCAACCGCCGATGATGGAATCATCGAAGCCCTGTGGCTGCCGGAGATGCGATTCGGGCTTGGCGTGCAGTGGCACCCGGAGATGCTCGCGCACGAGTTTCCGCGGCACGCCGCGCTCTTCAGCGCGTTCGTCACCGAGGCGGCCAAGGTTCCCGCCGTTCGATAGCACCGCGGACCTGCCGCTACAGGAACGGCTGGTTCCCGATTCAACCTAGCCGACGAGCACCGCTGACTCCACCACCTCGGAGGCGGCCATTTCCGCATTGGTGCGCGCATCGCTCTTGTGCAGCCGCCGCCGATTCGCAAATTCTTCCGGCATTGCCGCTTCGAGAACGTCGTCCATGGTGTCCGCCAGCACGAAGATCATGTCTTCCTTGAGTTCGGGCGGAAGATCGTCAAGATCCACCTCATTCCGGCGCGGAAGCACAAACGTCGTGACGCCCGAGCGCCTTGCGGCCAAGGCCTTGTCCTTGATCCCGCCGACGGGCAGCACCTGCCCGCGCAACGTGATCTCGCCCGTCATCGCCACATCCTCACGCACCGGGACACCGGTCAGCAACGAGGTCAGCGCCGTCGTCATCGCCGTCCCCGCCGACGGCCCGTCCTTCGGAATGGCGCCAGCCGGCACGTGCAGGTGAATGTCGGAGCTTGCGTAGAAATCCGGCTCGAGCGCCAGATCGTTTGCCCGCGAGCGCACGAACGAGAGAGCGGCCGAGGCCGACTCCTTCATCACATCGCCCAATTGACCGGTCACCGTCAATGACCCCTTGCCCGGCATGCGGCTGGCCTCGATGAACATGATGTCGCCGCCAACCGCATTGACGCCAACACCGATCGAAACGCCAGCCTGGGAGGTTCGCGCGGCCAGTTCCTCGTAGTAGTAGCGAGGGCGGCCGAGATACTCCCGTATCTCCTCCCTTCCCAACGATTCGGGGGTGGCCCGGCCTTCCACCACAGCGGTCGCGATTTTGCGACAGGCCGTGCCGATCTCGCGTTCCAGACCGCGCACGCCCGCCTCGCGGGTGTAGTGCTGGATGATCGCCAACAGGGCGTCATCGTTCCAGGTCACGATCTCTGGTGAGAGTCCGTTGGCCGTGAGTTGCTTCGGCACAAGGTACCGCTTGGCGATTTGAAGTTTGTCCTGATCTGTGTAGCCGCTGAGTTCGACAATTTCCATCCTATCGCGCAGCGCGATCGGCACCGTGTCGAGCATGTTGGCGGTGGCAATGAACATCACCTTCGAAAGATCGAATGCGACATCCAGATAGTGATCGCGGAACGTGTTGTTTTGCTCGGGGTCCAACACCTCCAGCAACGCCGACGATGGATCGCCACGCCAGTCGTTTCCGAGCTTGTCGACCTCATCGAGCACGAAAACCGGATCGTTGGCTCCCGCCCGGCGAATCGCCTGGACGATGCGGCCAGGCATCGCCCCGACGTATGTGCGGCGGTGTCCCCGAATTTCGGACTCATCGCGCACGCCACCGAGGGACATCCGGGTCATTTCTCGACCGAGCGAACGGGCGATCGATTGCGCCAGGCTGGTCTTGCCGACTCCCGGTGGGCCAACGAAGCACAGAATCGGCTCCCGGTTGATCACAGGATCGGCATCGTCGCCCGAATCCTGGGCTGCCTTCTGAGACGCCTCCTGCTTGAGTTGGCGGACCGCCAGGTACTCGAGCACCCGATCCTTGACCTTGTCCAAACCGTAGTGATCTTCGTCCAGGATTTGGCGGGTGTGGCTGATCTTGATTTCGCCCTCGGTGGATGTATTCCACGGCATCGAAGTCAGCCAATCGAGGTAGGTTTTAATCACGCCGTACTCGGCGGCGGCGGTTGGCAGTTTCGCCAGGCGACCGAGCTCGCGGCGCGCCTCTTTCTCCGCTTCTTCGGGCATGCCGGCGGCCTCGATTTTCGTCCGCAGTTCGTCGACTTCAGCTTCCGATTCCGAGCCCTCGCCAAGTTCCTTCTGGATCGCCTTCAACTGCTCGCGAAGGAAGTACTCCCGCTGCGACTTACTGAGTTCCTCCTGCACATCGGTCTGGATCTTCTTGCCAAGCTCCAGAACATCGAGTTCCTTGGTGAGGAACGCATTGAGGGTCTTGAGCTTGTCGGTTACCGAGTCGATTTCGAGCAATCCCTGGCGTTGCTCGGGTTCCATGCGCAGGTTGGATGCAACCAGGTAAACGAGACGACGCGGGTCGTCATCGACGTTGAGAGCCGCGGTCACCAGCTCGTCCGGCAAATGTGGAACCAGCGCCACGAGACGTTGGAACAGATCGAGCGTATTTCGACCGAGCGCTTGAACCTCGACGGAACTTTCGACGTCCTCCGGTTCCCGGCGCACTCGCGCAATCAGATACGGTTCGTCCTGGATTACTTCCAGTACACGCACACGTTCCAGACCTTGAACGGCGAGCCGCATGGAGCCGTCGGGCACGCGCATCATCTGGTGGATGCTGGCGATCGAACCGATTTCGAGAATGTCGTCGGCGCCCGCGCCGTCCGCCAGGTCCGGGTCCTTCTGCATCACCAACGCAACACGTCGATCTCCCGCCATCACGTCGTCGATCAGGCGGAGCGACCTCGCCTGAGCGGCGGCCAAAGGCACGAGCGTCGTCGGCAACACCACCGTGCCCCGCAGCGGAAGCAGCGGCAGCTCTTCTTCGTCAGGAACTTCTGTCACTTCTTCGGACGCATCGCGTTCATCGTCGAGCTCGACCGACCCTGTCTCGATTTCGTTCTCAATCGTGTCGGAACCCGGCGCTTCAACGGAATCGACTTCTTCGTCGGGCGCATCGGTTGGCGGCGCCTGCTTCTTCGTATCGTCGGTCATGCGTCTCTCCGTTCATGCTCATCGGCTGGTTCAGGGGAGGATGGTGTAATGGTGCGACCCTGAACCCGAGGCAAATCTATTCTCAGGAATCCGTTTTCGTAAGCCGCGCTCGCTTGCTCGGTATCGATTGCCGCCGGAACATAGACATCTGCCGCAA
>JACCUV010000070.1 GCA_013698495.1 Chloroflexia bacterium | reverse complement strand
TGCCGAGGCGACTCCGTCGTCCGCCCGCCCGCCCGGTAAAGGCCGATCATGTGTCGGCCCGTGAGGCGCCGATGAATTGAGGTGCAACGCTAAACACTCGTGCGCCGCAACACCTATCCCATTGTGCATTTCCGCGAACGATTTGGGCACAACGTCCAAATACCGGCAATACGATTCTTGGCGTTCCGTACCTGTGGATTGCGCGGCTTCTTCCCTACAATTGAGGTTCCCACGATGAAGTGGATCCCGATCTGGCGTTGTTGGCTTGCGTTTGCGCCGATGTGCGAGGCGTCCACGAACGAAAAAACATTGCCGCCAACATTGTGCGGTTTATCTCGAACTTGCGCTGGCGTTGACCCGTCGTAGTTGCGAGTTCACCAACAGGTCGCCGGGCGATGTCGCCCTTCCAGCCTGATTGTCACCGACCCTCAGGGTCGATCTCGAATTCAGGAAGGACGCCTCTCGATGCTCAAACACACGCACACCGGCCCAACTGCACCGAAGGCGCCCCTCTACTCGCCCGTGTACGAGCACGACTCGTGCGGCGTCGGTCTCGTCGTCGACATCGCCGGCCGTCCTTCGCGCAAAATCGTCGAGAAAGCCCTCGCCGGTCTGGTCAATCTCACCCACCGCGGTGGAGTCGGGGCCGATGCGCGGACAGGCGATGGAGCCGGATTGCTGATCCAGATTCCACATGGTTTGTTCGGCCCCCTGCTCGCCGCCGCCGAATTCCCGGGTCTCGGAGCCGGCGACTATGGCGTGGCGATGGTTTTCCTGCCGCCAGATGCCGCGAAACAGACGCTTGCTCGAGATCTGATCGCTGCCACGCTCGCCGAGCGTGGTCTGGACGCGATACTCTGGCGCGACGTGCCGGTCAAACCCGAAGTCCTCGGTGAAACCGCCCTCGCCACCCGACCCGCGATCGTCCAGGTCCTGATCGGGCGCGACCCGGAACTCGATCTCGATACATTCGAGCGCAACTTGATGCTTGGACGCCGCGCGATCGAACGCGCCGCGCAGGATGCGGGGCTGACCGAGGCCGACCTCTTCCTGGCCTCATGCTCGTGTCGCACGATCATCTACAAGGGATTTTGCCTGCCCAAAGACCTGGCCGCCTTCTTCGTCGACCTCCAAAGCCCCGATCTGACCAGCGCGATTGCTCTCTTCCACCAGCGCTACAGCACCAACACCTTCCCCACCTGGGGTCTCGCCCAGCCATTCCGTCAGATTGCCCACAACGGCGAAATCAACACCGTTCAGGGTAATCGCCTCTGGATAGAAGCCCGGACACCGTCGCTTGCACTCGATGACGGCACTCCCGCGGACGAACTGAAACCGATCGTCTCGATGTCGGGCAGCGATTCGCTCAGCCTCGACAACGCGATCGAGCTGATTCGCCACAGCGGACGCTCCTTCGCCCACGCCTTGATGATGTGCGTGCCCGAACCCTGGGAACAACTTCCCGACATGGACCCGGAACGCCGCGCTTTTTACGACTTCCACGCCGGCCTGCTCGAACAATGGGATGGTCCGGCCGCGCTCGGATTCAGTGACGGCGTCGTGGCCGGAGCCACGCTCGATCGCAACGGGCTCCGCCCGGTTCGCTACGCGATCACGTCGGACGGATTGTTTGTCGCCGGGTCCGAGGCCGGGACGGTGGAGCTCGATCCCTCGACCATTGTCGAGAAGGGGCGGCTCGGCCCCGGTCAGATGGTGCTGGTCGATACCTCGCGCGGGGTCGTCCTGCGCAACGATGAGATCAAGGCCGAAGTCGCCGGCCGGGCGCCATACGCTGAGTGGCTGGGCGCGAACAGGGTCACGCTCGAAATCCAGCCGGAACCGGATGAGCCGTCGATTGTCCCGCTCGATGCCGATGCCAGGACTCGCGCCGCATTGACGAAGACCGATCCCGCTGTCGTCGCGAAGCAACGCGCCTTCGGCTATACCGCCGAGGACCTGCGACTCATCGTGATGCCGATGGCGGGTGAGCGCAAGGAACCGACCTGGTCGATGGGCGACGACGCTCCATTGGCGGTGCTTTCCGAAGTCACCCGTCCGCTCACCGCCTATTTTCGGCAGCGATTCGCCCAGGTCACCAACCCGCCGATCGATTCGCTTCGCGAGCGCAAGGTCTTCGCACTCGACGCCTTCGTCGGTCCTCGCCAGAACATGCTGGTCGAATCTCCCGACCAGGCGAAGCTGATCCATCTCCGCAGCGTGGTCCTCGCCGCAAACGACATGCAGGCGATTCGCGATGTGTCGGGTCTCAAGGTTGCCGAAGTCAACACGCTGTTCGAGATGGCGCAATCCGAAGGCGCCCTGGACGTTGCCCTCAACCGGATTTTCGCCGATGTCGAAGCGGCGATTCGCGACGGCGCTGGCGTGATAGTGCTCTCGGATCGAGCGCTTGACGCCGAACATGCGGTTGTCCCGATGTCGCTGGTCGTTGGCGCGGTTCACCATCACCTGATTCGCGCCGGACTACGGTCTCGCGTCGACTTTGTCTGCGACACCGGCGAGGTCTGGGATGTGCATCAACTCGGTGTGCTGATCGGGTACGGCGCGTCCGCCGTGCATCCGTACCTCGCGCTCGATGCCGCCGCCCAACTTGCCGGGCAACGCGGGTACGAGACAGTGCGCCCGATCGAGTTGCGTCGCAACTACATCTACTCGATGGAATACGGGTTCCTGAAGGTGATCTCGAAAATGGGGATCACCACCGCCAGCGGGTATCGCGGAGCCCAGATTTTCGAAGCGATTGGACTCAGCCAGGTGCTTGTCGATCGCTGCTTCACGGGAACCCCGTCGCGCCTCGGCGGCATCGGACTCGCCGAAATCGAAGCCGATGTCCGCAAGCGACACGTCGCCGCATTTGCGGAAATGGCGCCGCGCTTGCCAGACGACGGCCTGATCAAGTTCAAGCGCGATGGCGAAAGCCACGCCTACGCGCCTCCCCTGGTGAAGGCAATCCAGGCAGCCAGTCACAACAACGATGGCGCCGCCTACGCAACCTACCGCGACCTCGTCAGGCAGCAACCGTTGACCACGATCCGCGACCTTTTCGAACTCAAGGCGCTCGGTCCCGCCGTGCCGCTGGACGAGGTCGAACCCATGTCCGAGATCGTCAAGCGGTTCGTGGTCACCGCGATGTCGCTCGGTTCGCTGAGTCCCGAGGCCCACGCCACGCTGGCGATCGCGATGAACCGGCTCGGTGGGCGCTCCAACTCCGGCGAAGGCGGCGAGGATCCGCACTGGTTCGACGAGTCGCCCGATGGCGATATCCGCCACAACAAGGTGAAGCAGGTGGCTTCCGGTCGCTTCGGCGTCAACGCGCGCTATCTTTCGAAGGCCGAAGAACTCGAAATCAAGATCGCTCAGGGCGCGAAGCCGGGCGAGGGTGGTCAACTTCCGGGCTTCAAGGTGACCGAGTTCGTGGCCAGGATGCGGCACGCCGTGCCCGGCCTGCCGTTGATTTCGCCGCCGCCACATCACGACATCTACAGCATCGAGGATTTGGCCCAGCTGATCTACGATCTGCGGCAGGTCAACCCCCGAGCCAAAATCGGGGTCAAGCTCGTCGCCGAGGCCGGGGTGGGCACGGTCGCCGCCGGCGTGGCCAAGGCCCGCGCCGATTACATCCTGATCGCCGGACACTCCGGTGGCACCGGCGCCGCGCCGCTGGCCTCGATCAAGCACGCCGGCGTGCCGTGGGAACTCGGCCTCGCCGAGACCCAGCAGACGCTGGTTATGAACGGGCTGCGCTCCCGAGTGCGGCTGCGCACCGATGGAGGCTTGAAAACACCGGAGGATGTGATCGTCGCGGCGCTGCTCGGAGCCGATGAGTTCGGTTTCGGCACCTCGGTGCTGGTCGCGATCGGCTGCGACATGGCCCGCCAGTGCCACCTCAACACCTGCCCAACCGGGATCGCCACACAGCGCGAGGATCTCCGCGCCAAATTCACGGGCAAACCGGAGGATGTCATCGGCTACTTCACCCAACTGACCGAGGCCCTGCGCGAGACGATGGCTGCCCTCGGCGCCCGCACGATCGAGGAGCTGATCGGCCGCACCGATCTCCTCGCCGTGAAACGGGTCGAAGGTCGCGCCGCGATGCTCGATCTCAGCTCGCTGTTGCCGGAACCAGCCGCGCCCGAGGTTCGGCGCAAGTCGATTGAAGTCGACCACGATGCCGAGGAGACGCTCGACACCCGCATCCTGACCTGGATCGAGCCGAAGCTGGCCGAGGGTCAGGCGGTTGAGTTCGAGGGCGAAATCAGGACTGATCATCGCAGCGTTGGCGCCCGGATTGCCGGGGCGATGACCGTCCTCCGCGAGAACACGCCCACACCGCTCGACCGCGTCACCCTGCGCTTCCGGGGCAGCGCCGGACAGAGTTTCGGGGCCTTCGCGGTTCCCGGCCTGACCCTGAAACTCGAAGGCGAAGCCAACGACTACGTCGGAAAGGGGATGAGCGGCGGTGAAATTGCGATCTTCCCGGACCGCGATGCTCCGTTCACGACACCGCAGACGATCGCCGGCAACACGATCCTTTATGGAGCGACTGGCGGCGCGGTCTTCATCGCGGGTATCGCCGGCGAGCGCTTCGCGGTGCGCAATAGCGGCGCGACTGCCGTCGTTGAGGGTGTCGGAGACCACGGCTGCGAGTACATGACCGGAGGCCAGGCTGTGGTTCTCGGTCCCACGGGCCGCAACTTTGGCGCCGGGATGACCAACGGCCTGGCCTGGGTGCTCGACCGGGACGATGCTTTCGCCGGGCGCATCAACGGCGAGTCGGTCGCGATCAGAAGGCTTGAAGCCGCCGAAGGCGCCGAAGTTCGCTCCCTCGTCGAGCGGCACGTTGAGGCTACCGGCAGCGCCCATGCCGCGTCACTTATCGCCAACTGGGATGTCGTTTCCGCCATGTTCTGGCGCGTCGCGCCAACCGCAGTGGTCGAGATTCAACTTGCCGTCACGGAATCTGCCGAAGGCGCTGCCGATTAGTGCGGGTGTCACAGAGGTTGACGATCTTGGCGGAAGACGGACGGAGCAAGCTCCGCAGCCCTACCAAGACGGTAGGCGTCAACCATTTCGCGATCCGCTCTAGGCCTCGTTGCTGTTGTCTGCTTCGGCAACCTTGTCGGCGGCGGCCTTGGCGAGCGAGGCGGCGGCGGTGGCGCTTTCGGCGCCGCGCTTCAGGTTCGCGGGAGCGCGGAATCCGGCATTAACGGCATCTTCCGCGGTCGCGAAATACCACTCGGCGATGGTGTTGTCGTACGATCCGCTCTCGGACG
>JACCUV010000007.1 GCA_013698495.1 Chloroflexia bacterium | reverse complement strand
CGATTGGACTCTTACATTTCCCACTATACGGGACAAACGGCGCAATTCGAGATCCGATGTGGGAAATAGCACCTGCAACGAAGAGGTAATGGCGACTGTGCCACAATGGCGAATGTCCGGATTCAATCGAATTCATTCACCCGTACGGGGAACAAGCATGAATGTCAACGCCGCCAGGTATCCGCTCACCAAGATCGTCGCCACCGTCGGTCCCGCATCTGAGGACCCTGCGTCGATCGAAGCAATGATTCGGGCAGGCGTCAGCACGTTCCGGCTCAATTTCTCCCACGGTGAACACGAACGCCACGCCGAGGTCTACAACACGATTCGCGACGTGGCCGCGCGACTCGGTCGCCCGACGACTATTCTTCAGGATTTGCAGGGACCCAAACTGCGCATCGGCGAGTTGGAAGACGACCGGCCGTTTGTCGTCACCCCCGGCGATCAGATCGCGATTTGCACCGACGTGGTTCAAGGCACAAAAGATCGGGTGTCGACCTCCTACGAGCATCTCGCCCACGATGTGCGCGTTGGGGATGCGATCCTGATCGACGATGGATTGCTCGAACTCCGCGTGGCCGAGCTTCGCTTTGGCGCCGAGTGGGGAGACGAGGTCATCGCCGAGGTCGTCCACGGCGGGTTGGTCAAACCGCGGAAGGGGATCAATCTGCCGGGCTCGAATGTGACGACGCCGTCGATGACCGCCAAGGATGTCGAAGACCTGGCGTTCGGGATCGCACTCGGAGTCGACATGATAGCGCTGAGTTTCGTGCGATCGCCGCAAGACGTGATCGACGCCAAGGCGCGAATCGGGGACCTCGGGGGAAGCCAACCTCTCATCGCCAAAATCGAGAAGCCGCAAGCGGTCAGGGAACTCGAGGCGATCGTGGCCGTGAGCGATGGATTGATGGTGGCCCGCGGCGACCTGGGTGTCGAGATGAGTCCGGACAAGGTGCCGCTGATCCAGAAGCGATTGATCAGGCTCGCCAACAGGGCCGGTAAACCAGTGATCACGGCAACCCAAATGCTCGAGTCGATGATCGTCAATCCCCGGCCCACCCGGGCCGAGGCAAGCGACATTGCCAATGCGCTCCTCGATGGAACGGACGCGGTGATGCTCTCGGGCGAAACGGCGGTCGGTTCTTGGCCAACAAGAACCGTGGAGACGATGGCCCAGATTGCGCGCACAATCGAGGCCGACGACACTTGGCGATTGGCAATGCAGGCGATTGGCGACGATATCGAACATGCCGAATCCGGCGGGATCGCGTATGCGATCGCCAACGCCGCGGCCAATCTCGCTCACGACCTGAAGGCGTCAGCAATCGCCGTCCTGACCGCCACCGGGGAAACGGCCGAGCATGTATCCCAGCATCGCCCTGGCGTGCCGATCCTCGCCTTTGCCGACCGCGCCCATGTCGCGGCGCGGCTCTCGCTCTGGCACGGGCTCGTGCCGGTGCACGAGCCGTTGGCCACGAACACCGACGACGTCATCGTCCAGGTCGAGGCTGGCATCCGGCGCCTTGGCTTCGCCGCCGCCGGCGATCGGATCGTGATCGTGGGCAGCGTTCCCAGGGCCGGAAACCGGCGCGCCCTGTTCCTGGAGTGTCACCACTTGGATTGATTCAGAGGTGATCCGCCCGGATGACAAGGCTGTTCTAATTCTGGTCGCCAAACCCGTTGGCGACCGAGGGCGCGGGTTGTCCCACGCCGGGGCGGATCACCATGCCGGCCTCGTAGTCTTCGGGAACCGGCGGCTCGCCAAAGATTTCGAGCACCTGTGGCGCATCCAGTGTTTCTTTCTCCAGCAACGCGGCCACCAGATCGGTCAGTTTCTCGCGGTGCTTGTTGTTGATGGAAAGGGCCTGTTGCAGGGCGTTCTCGACCATTTCGCGCACGGCGGCATCGAGACGTTCCGATGTCGCGTCGGAGAAGGATTTATCCTGCGTGATCTCGCGACCGAGGAAGACATGCTCCTCGCCAGTGCCCAGGTAAATCGGACCCACGTCGTCGCTCATACCCCAGAGCCCGACCATCCGCCGCGCCAAACTCGTGGCCTGTTTGAGGTCGTTTTCGGCGCCGGTCGTTATCTCGCCGTAAACCACCATTTCCGCGGCCCGACCACCGAGCATCCCGGCCAGGCGGCCGAGGAGATAGGTGCGGCTGTAGTTGTAACGGTCCTCGTCCGGCATCTGCACGGTGAGGCCAAGAGCGCGACCGCGCGGCACCACGCTGACCTTGCGCAGTGGATCGGAACCAGCTGTGAAATGGGCAACGAGGGCATGACCGGCCTCGTGGTAGGCGACGACTTCTTTCTCCCGCTCGTTCATGATTCCGCTGCGGGCGACGCCGAGGAGGATTTTGTCGAGGGCCTCGTCGAAGTCCGCCTGAAGAATCTCAGTGCGGTTGCGCCGCGCCGCCGTCAACGCGGCCTCATTGACGAGATTCGAGAGGTCTGCGCCCGAAAATCCGGTGGTCGACTTGGCGATGAGCTCAAGGTCGACTGCTCCCTGAACCGGGATGCCACGGGTATGGATGCCAAGAATTGCGATGCGGCCTCGTTTGTCGGGCAAGCCGACAGTCACCTGGCGGTCGAATCGTCCGGGTCGCAGCAAGGCAGGATCGAGCACGTCCGGGCGGTTGGTCGCCGCCATCACGATCACTTCCTGATTCGTTTCGAACCCGTCCATCTCGACCAGAAGCTGGTTGAGGGTTTGCTCGCGCTCATCGTTGGAACCGCCTAGCCCGGCGAAGCGCTGCCGTCCGACAGCGTCCATTTCGTCAACGAAGATGATTGCCGGAGCGGCCGCCTTGGCTTTGTCGAAGAGATCGCGGACGCGGCTCGCGCCGACGCCAACGAACATCTCGACGAATTCCGAGGCCGAAACGCTGAAGAAGGGCACGCCCGCTTCGCCGGCGACAGCGCGCGCGGTCAGCGTCTTGCCGGTTCCAGGAGGGCCAACCAGCAGCACGCCACGCGGCAATCGCGCCCCAAGCGCATGATATTTGGCCGGATTGCGCAAGAAGTCGACGACTTCCATGAGTTCCTGCTTGGCCTCGTCCTCGCCCGCCACATCGGCGAAAGTCACCTGGGGTCGCTCCGGATCGTTCTTGCGGGCCTTGCTGCGTCCGAATCCGAATACGTTTTGCTGACCCCGGCTCATTTGGCGACCCATGAAGATAATCAGGCCGAGGAAGAGCAGGAATGGCAGGAAACTGAAGAGCAATCCGGTCCACACTGAACCGCCCGTGGTGCGGCCTTCGATCACGGCTCCGGACGCTTCGAGTTCGGCGAGCAGGTCGGGATTCTCGACGCCCTGGGGAAGCGTGGAGTCGATGTGGTCCGTTTCGACAATGTTGGGGTTGTCGGCGGGAGCGTCGTTGTCAATTCGCTCGTTTTGCGTATCCCACCTGATCGGATCCCTGAGCTCCATCTCGATCCGGGTTTCGGAGAGCGTGGCCCGCTCCACGTTTTGGACGTCAATCTGCTCCGTGATCGCCGAATAACTCACACCAGTGATCGTCACATCGTCGCTGGGTCCAAAGAACTCCCAGATATACCAGCCAATGAGGGCGATGATGAGCGAAGCGACGACCCACGTCGGTATCCGAGGCGTGCGTCGTTCCGGGGGTTGAGGCTGACCATTGCCCTTCGGGCTCGGATTCTGCTGACGGTTTTGATCCTTGTCGGGACGCATCAGCGGGAGCTGGGGCTTCTTGGGGTCCTGCTGGGACATGTAGGTGTTTTCTTTCCTGATCGTGGCGCCGGACGCGTATCGCCGGCCGTGACTCATCCGGGCGGCTTTAAATCGGCCGAGGACCCGCAATTCGATTGTACAAGTGAAGCTTAGCCGAGAAGTGCGCTTGGTTGCACCCAACTGAACAGGCAGGTTTGCCCGCAGAGGCGGCACGCCCATCCTGTTCTACGCGTCAGGCGCCTCAAACGGATCTTCATCCGAGTCGGAAAGAAGTGCCACATCCTCTCCCAAATGTCCGCTATCGACAAACAGACCTCGACGATGAGAGAGCGCCAGACCGAGCAAAGTCACACACGAATGGGCGGCGATCGCGACTGCGCGATCAGTGGGGACCGCATCGGTGGCCACAATCGGGATGCCGGCGCGGGCCGCGGCTTCGACGATCAGACCGTCGAGCACACCCCGTACGACAAGCATGCTGGACATGCAATCGAACTGCGTCGAAATGGCCCAGCCCAGGACCTTGCAGGCCGCGGCGTCGGCGCGGGTGTCCCGCGCAACACACACCACCTCGTCGGCGGAGGCGAGCGCCGCATGGATGTACCCTGCCTTGGCGCCGTCGTTGTCGAATCGATCAAACGCCTGGCGGCAGGTGGCAATGGCGTCCATTTCGGACATGACGGACACGGCCCGTGGCGCACGTTCAGACACCATGGCAGACTGCTCGACCTGAAGATCGGCGCGTGGTATCCAGCCGATGGATTCGTATTTGAGGCGGTCGAGATCGATTCCGCTCTCCACCATGAGTGAGGCGTACCCGGCCGTGTTCGACACCTTGCCGAGTTGATCGGCGCTCGCAAAGAAGCGATTGGCAAACGCCCATCCAATCGCAAACTCGGCGGTCGCGTCCGGAATTGCCTCGGGGGCGCCGGCAAGCATCCCGTTGATCTCGATCCGGATGCGTTGGGTGCTCGGGAGATGTCGTCGCAGTTTGGCGGGATCGAATCGCGGAAGCACGTGCCCACGGTTCATGGCGGAGGTGGCGCCAGGGGTAGTGCGCGTTTGCGCATGCGCTGGCCACTGGTCCGCTGATGATGACCCATTTCGATACGATTGCTCGCTCATGCCCACACCGTCCAGTCGCATTTGAGTGGATCCACCGATCCCGCTCGATGACTCGTTGGCACGATTATAACGTACGTACAGTCCTTCAGTCTTGCGACGTCAACTTCCACCAGGCCGGCACGGCGTATTCATCGACCTCGCCGTGAGCGAACCCTTGCCATTCCACCTTGTTCGAACGCCGCAGCGCGCCCGGAACGACCTGACCGTGAATCACCATCTTGCTATGGCGCTCCTGCTCTCCCCAGGCGACCAGAGCCTGGTCGTAGGCTTCGGCGGCCGCGGGAACCGATTGCATCAGGTGGATGAAATCGGTGGTGGTGAACTCATCGCCCGC
>JACCUV010000005.1 GCA_013698495.1 Chloroflexia bacterium | reverse complement strand
CTCGCCGAGCATTACGTGTATTTAATTCGCGGGTCGAGCAGCGCATACAGGATGTCCGCGATCACGTTGGACAAGACGACGAGAATCGAAACGCCAAAGGTGATCGCCATCACCACCGGCACATCCTTTGAAAGGATTCCATCAATCAACGCCCGACCGACACCCGGCACACGGAAGATTTGCTCGGTGATCACCGCGCCGCCGAGCACCGCCGGCAACTGAAGGGCAATGATCGTGACCACTGGAATCATGGCGTTGCGCATGACGTGTCGAAAAACGACCCAACGTTCGCGCAGGCCCTTGGCGCGGGCAGTCCGCACGTAATCCTGATTAATCGTTTCCAACATTGAGGCGCGCACGAAGCGCGTCAGTTGCGCGGACCCAAACAGGGCCAGGACAGTGATTGGCATGATCGATTGATTCACGATCGCCCAAAACTCGGTTTCAGTACTGTCGTACACGAAATTGAGCCAATCGAGCTTGACGCTGAAGAGCAGAATCAGGAGCAGACCGGAGAAGAAGGTCGGAATGCTGAAACCGATGAACGCGAACGTCGTCGCCACGTTGTCGAACCACGAGTACTGCTTGAGCGCGGAAATGACACCGACTGGAATCGCGATCAAGACACCAATCAGGTAGGCGATGCCCACGATTTGCAGCGTCACGCCAACCCGGTCGAACACATAGTCCCGGACCGGCACGCGGGAGATGATCGACTGGCCCCAGTTGAAATCGAAGAAGTACGACTTGGCCCACTTGAAGTACTGGATGTAGAGCGGGTCGTTGAGACCCCAGCTTTCGCGAATCTGCTCCCTGACTGCGGGGGAGACGTTCGGATTGGTGGCCAATCCACCGAGCGGATCGCCGGGCGCGAGGTACAGGATCGAATAGATGATCATGCTGATTGCGACCAAGGTGACCGCGGAAATCATTAAACGGCGGATCAGATACCGGCCCATCACGGCCTCCTGTTTCGTGGGAACTGCGTGACGTCCCGTTTGGTCATCGTTCAGGGCCACCTGTCACGGAACACCGATTCAACGTTCATCGTCCGTCTGAAACGGTCCATGCGACGATCGACCCATGCCGGAAGTGGACGTCAGATCGAGACGATGGCGGTTTATTCTCCATTGACGCAGCATGCGACGATAGAATCGTACTGGAAATCGCCAGAATGCTACGGGTCCGCGCGCGTCCAGGTCAAGGATGCACGCACATTAATCGATTGTTGACAAACCGTATTATGCGCCTCCTCACGGCATTTGACGAAGTGACCGCGCAAACCTGCGATTTCCAGGCTTTGAAACGAAGCATGGCCCGGCTGCACCATCCGCACGAATCAGGGTCACCGGCTGCCGCTCGGCGCCAACGCGACACCAGCGTGCGGTTCCCCAAACCGGGATGCGCAGTTTCGGATGGTGAGTCGCCTGGCGCGAATGGTAGACTTGCTAATTCCGCGCCACATTGGCGCGATTTTCGTGGTGTGCCCAAGCCCGGTCCCGCGAATCGATTGAACGGCGTCCGCAACGGCGCCAGGAAGTAGGAGCCAACTCGTCATGTCCGATGGGGTGATTCTGAGGGCCGAACCGCGGGACATCATCGGCAAGAAGGTCAAGCGACTGCGTCGCGAAGGTCTTGTGCCCGGTGTTGTGTACGGTCCGGT
Source organism: Chloroflexia bacterium (assembly GCA_013698495.1). Classification (GTDB taxonomy): domain Bacteria; phylum Chloroflexota; class Chloroflexia; order Thermomicrobiales; family UBA6265; genus JACCYX01. The sequence continues at coordinate 6,819 of JACCUV010000005.1, read as the reverse complement.
TGTCAGCGAGAACGTTTCGGTTTCGGTGAACCGGCGCGATTTTGAGAAGTTCTTTCAACAAAATGGCCACTCGACGATCCTTTCCCTGGAATGGGACGGTGGCAAGCAGCCAGTGCTGATTCGCGAGGTCCAAATCGATCCGGTGAGCCGCGCGCCGCTGCACGTCGATTTTTTCGCACCGAACATGACCGCCGTTTTGCGTCAGTTCGTGCCGATTGTCCTACACCACCCGGCCCAACACGCCGGTGTGCTGCAGACCGTGCAGACCGAAGCCGAAGTCGAGGCCCTGCCGGCCAACTTACCGCATCAGCTCGATGTCGACATTTCCGGTCTGCTGGCCGTGGGCGACGCAATTCACTTCAGCGACCTGACGCTTCCGGACAATGTGATCCTGATCACCAATCCCGAAGAGTTGATCGCCTCACTCGTTCCTGAGGCCGCGGAAGAGGCGGAAGAGGCCGCGGAAGAGGCAGAGGGCGAAGACGTTGAAGGCGCTGAAGGCGAAGACGCCGACGGTGAATCGACCGATGACGATTCCGAGTCCGACGACAAGGAATAACGTCCGCCGGCTCTCACGAAGACTCCCGGTCGCCAGTTGTCGACCGGGAGTTTCTCACGCCCAGTAGTGCTACTGTGGCCAACTCTTGATTAACACTCCTCCAACCGTCACTCTGACGAAAGAAGAGTCTCCCGGCGAAGCCGGTCCGCGTCAGCGGACGTTTTCGGGAAGCGTGCTCACACACCGACTTCGTCGGAAGCGCTTCGCGCGTCTCCAGCGGGACCGATGTTTCGCTGGCGCTCAACATGACTGCCCGTGGGGTGCGGAAGTGCCAGTCTGCCTTGCACAGAGCAGCGAGCGAGTCGACGGCTACGTGCTGAGTTGTTCCCGAACCGGTCCGGCCAGCAGGTCGAGCGTCGTCCGGATCCGCTCGGAACTGGCGCCGGTGGCGTGCACATTGGCCAGGAAGAGGTCGAACCGCAGTTGTCGCCGACGCTGCTGGATGCTCGCGGCCACGGTTTCGGCGCTGCCCGCGATCATCGTTTCCGAAGCGATCATCGTCGCAAACTGTTCGTCCGCGGCCCGGCGGCGATCCGCGCGGCTGCCCAAAGCCTGTGGTCCCTTGATCGCTTCTTCGAGTCGAAGCAGGTCGTCGATCACCTCGTTGCGCACTCGTTCGTCAGATTCACCGACAATCACCGAGCGCATCAGGGCAATACTGCCGAGCGGCCGGGGTGGTTCGGTTTCGGCGAATTCCGCGGAACGTGAGGCGCGCCCCTTGAGGAAGGCGGCGATCGCCGGAGTCAACTGCTCGGATGGTTTGAATCCAACCGCCAGGCCCAATCCGTTTTCGCCCATCCATCGGGCCGCGATCGGTTCCGTTCCGGCGAACCACAGGGGCGGGTGCGGTTCTTGCACAGAGAGCGGCGAGACTTTGACGTCGCGGACCCGGATGTCGCCGCGCTCGAACGAGACTCCTCCGCCAGACCACAACGCCTTGAGCAGGGCGAGCCGTTCCTGGAAGAGAACAATCCGCTGCGCGGGATCGACGCCGAGGGCGATGAGTTCTTCAACACGATGCCCGGTTCCGAAACCAATCTCCAGTCGGCCGCTCGTCAACAAGTCCAGCACCGCAACGTCTTCGGCCAGTTCGACCGGGGCCTTGATCGGCAGCGTGTAGCCCATCACGCCCAGCCGCATCCTGGAGGTGCGTTGACTGGCGGCCGCGACCCAGGCCGTGGCCGAGGACGCGGCGAATTGCGGCATGAAGTGACGTTCGGCCGTGAACGCGACGTCGAAGCCGAGCTCGTCGGCATAGGCCAGGTCGGCAAATCGCTCGGAGAACATCATTGGCAACTCGTATCCTGAGAGGGGATCGATTTGCATGATGTCGAAGAGGCCGAACAAGAGCGGATGGGTTTGTTCTGCAATCAAGTAGCGTCAGTCCTTCGTGCGTGTCGCCAGTTCGTTTATCCCAGGTATGGAAGTTGGCACATGGCCCAAACACCGTGCGAGGCAGCAAAAAGACCGACCCTCGCGGGCCGGTCTTTTTGTCCTGGACATCACGGCTGTTCCGCGCTACGCGCGCGCAACCTCCACCGCGACGCCCTCGGATGTGAGACTACTCATGGGCATCACCTCCTTTACCCTACTCGGTGTTGGGAATGGATGCGGCGCGGACGTCTCCGAACCGTGACTAACGGTAGCACGCGCCCCGCGGGGCGTCAACACGTGCGAGTGTGTGGCCATTGGTCGACTGCCGCAAGGGAACCAGGGTCAACGCCCTTTCGACAAGCTCAGGGCAGGCTCGGTTGACCTCTACGATGCTGCCGAAACAGACTCCAGCTCAGGCCAGGCGTACCGATCGGGCAGGCGATTCCGCAGCGACGGCACCTGACGGCGGACCGCCTCGACGTACGCAAGATCGAGGTGCGACGTCAAAACCGTCGGTTGGTCGGATGCCTGCGCGGTGACCACGCCCCAGGGATCGACGACCATCGACCGTCCATAACACCACAGCCCCGGAGGATGCTGCCCGACCTGCGCCGGGGCCACGATGTAGACTGCGTTCTCGATCGCCCGCGCCCGGATCAACGGCTCCCAGTGATCCTTGCCGGTGACGAGGGTGAAGGCCGCGGGCAGGACAATGACTTTTGCGCCGCGCAAAGCCAGAATCCGGAACAGCTCCGGAAAGCGCAGGTCATAGCAAATGGTCAGCCCGACGATGATCTCGTCGATCTCGAATGTGACGATTTCCTCGCCAGGGGCCACGCTGGTTGATTCGTTGTACGCCGTGTCGGAATCGAGATCGACATCGAAGAGGTGAATCTTGCGGTAGCGCGCAATCTCGTCGCCGTTTGGGTCGTAAACCACCGTGGTGTTGTAGATGCGGGGCTCGCCTTCGACTCGCTCGTAAACACTGCCGGCATGGAGGAAGATGCCATGCCGACGGGCGCGATCGGCCAGCAAATCGGAGAGCGGACCCGGAATTGTTTCGGCGGCATCGCGTTTTCCCGAGTCCGGACCGAGATAGCTCCAGACCTCGGGCAGCGTCACGAGGCGGGCGCCGGTGGCGGCGGCGCGGTCGATCCCGGCCAGCGCGTCGCTCACATTTTGTTCCTTCGAATCGCCCGAGTTCATCTGGACAAGCGCGACCGAAAGCGTCGTTGACTCAATGCTTGCTGCCTGGTCGGGGTCTGTCATGGGCGGGCTCCTCGGGGGCGATTTGGGGGACGTGCGTATGTTCGGGAGTGTAGCATCGCCGCCGAAACTGCCCTGTAAGCAAACTACAATGCGGTGCAAACACTGCTCGGTCCAGCATAGAGGAATTGAAATGGAGTACATCTGGGTCGGAGTTGGTGGAGCGGCCGGGGCGATCGCCCGCTTCGCGATGACCAGGTATGCGATTGCTCGCTTCGGGGATGCGTTTCCGTGGGGAACGCTCACGATTAACCTGCTCGGCGCCTTCGCGATCGGGCTGATCTTCACGTGGCTGACCGACCGGAGCATCGCGGCCCCTGCAGTGCGCCTCGTAGTGATCGTGGGATTCCTCGGCGGCTACACCACGTTTAGCAGCTACACCTTCGAAGCGGTGGCAATGGCGCAACGTGGGAACTGGTTGGGAGCATTGGCATACGTGTTCGGCAGCAATGTGGTCGGACTGACGGCATGCGCGGCGGGCATGGTGTTGGCACGGCAGCTTCAGGCGTAGGATTCGCCGTTTACATGACGACGGCGCCGATCAGGAAAACGCACAGCAACACGCCGATGATCAGCAGGACGACGATGATGGCAAGGCACGAGCGCGAGGCGGAGCCGAGGTCCTGCGCGTTGACGAGCCCGTCGAATTGAGGCTGCTCATCGTCCGGCAAGCCGGGAGGCGGGCCGGGGACGACGATCTTCCGCGGGGAGCCTGGCTCAAGGTCGCTCATCGAGCCGGAGGTTCATGCGAGGTGGGGGAGGTTGCGACATCCGCTGCTCGAGTCAGGCGCCAGACGTGCACCATGCGCCAGACCGCGGTGAAATGGGTGGCGACCGCCAGGATCCAGAGCGCCCACAACGGCTGGTTAATGATCAGGCAGGCCGCCAGCAGCACAACCCGCTCCGGTCGCGCCGCAAGCCCAACGGACGCGCCGTACCCGATCGCCTCGGCCCGGGCGCGGGCGTAGCTGATCATCAGGGCTCCGGTCGCCGCGACAAGGATGAGCACGGCCCCGAGATGATCGTCGCGCGTTTGATTGAGCCAGATCAGGAGTCCGACATAAACGACGATTTCGGAATAGCGGTCGAGCGTGGAATCGATGAACCCGCCAAATTTCGAGACCGAGCCGGTGCCGCGGGCGATCGCACCGTCGACCATGTCGAACGCGCTGGCCAGAAGCAGGAGGGCGCCACCGATCCGCGGGTGACCCGAAGCAATGACGGCGGCGACACCGGCGTTGAGCAGGAATCCGAGCAGCGTCGCCATGTTCGCGGTCAGACCCGTGCGGGCCAGCCATTCCCCGACGTGGAGCATGTATCCACGCACCCATTGGCCGATTCGCTCCGAAATCACCGCCAGAATCCCTTCGCGCTCTCCACGTGCGGCGTCACGCGATCGCGCGTGTTCCCCCTCCGACCCAGTGCTTGCGAATTGTATGGTATCGACGCATGGAAAGGATGCTATCGTCCGCGCTGCCGCCAGGACGCCTCTCCGGCGGCGACCGCGGCGCGCTTGTACGCTTCCAACACGCGGTCCGCAACCTGCGGCCAGTCGTATTTCTGGGCCGTGACCCGGCCGTTGGCGCCGAGGCGAGTCCGCAGTTCGCGATCGGCAAGTACCCGCACCAGGGCCAGGGCCAACGCCTGCGGGTCGGAAGGTTCGACGAGGATGCCATCGTGATTGGGCGTGACGACGCTGGCGTAGCCGGGGATGTCGGTGGCGACGACCGGTCGACCGGCGGCCATCGGCTCGACGATGACGTAGCCGAAGCTTTCGTTGCCGGTGGAGGGCACGCAACACACCTCGACACTGGCGTAATATCGAGCCTTGTCCTCCTGCGAGACGAAGCCCATGAACTCGACATTGCCGACGCCGTCCCGTTCCATTTGGGCCTCGAACTTCTCGGGACGTCCCGAGCCGAGGACGACCAGTTTGGCGGTGGGAAACTGCTGGCGGACGAGGGGAAGTGCGCGCAGGAGGTACCGGAACCCCTTGCGCGACTCCTCGAATCGGCCCACGAACAGAATTCGGGGCGTGCCGTCGGTCGCCCATTCGAAGGGCGCGACATGATCGCCATAGCGGTCGACATCGACGCCGTTGGGAATCACGTCGTAGTGCCCTTCGAAGTACTTCATCACGAACTCGCGAGCGGGAGGTGAGACCGCGATCCGGCCATCGATCCGCGTCAGCACGAACGACATGTACGGCTTCAGCGCCGAGTACCACGGTTGCGATCCACTGTAGGCGTGAAAGGTGGCGACATTCACGGCCTTCGAGTTCAGAAGCACCATGTATGGCAACACAGGCATCAGCGGCTCATGCAAGTGCACGACGTCGAACCGCTCCTGTTTCATGATCTGTTTCACATCGGCGTAGAGCGTAACATCGAAGGTGAGGCGCATCTTGCTGCCGTTGCCGGGAATCGTGATTGTGCGCCCGATGGCATAGGCGCCGTCGCTGACTTCCATCCCACCCTTGGCGCCGCGAGGAGCCATCACCACGACCTCGTGGCCCAGCCGTTGGAACTCGTCACGAAGGTGGGCGACGTGTTCGGCGACGCCACCGGGTTGTTGAATGCTGTATGGAGAGACAAGTGCAATCTTCACGAGATGGATTCTATCAAAACAGATGGGTTCCGCACTATCGGGAAAGCACCGTTGCACTGTAGGATGACGCTATCGAGACGAGTTGGGTACATCGCTTGGAACGCCAGAGGAGTAGCCATGGCTACGGGAACGCCTCCCCTCGTGGGAACGATTGTCGGAACCGATCTCACCGTCGACAACGCCGGCGAGGTGCGTGACTTCTACGCGGCGGTCATCGGTTGGGAGTTCGAACCCCTCACCGTTGAGGACCACGACGATTATGTCATGAAAACACCCGGCGGAGAATGGGTCACGGGTATTTGTCTCCGGCTCGGCCCGAATGCCGACCTGCCGCCACAGTGGCTTGTTTACGTTGCGGTCGCCGATCTGGAGCAGTCGATTGCCCGCTGCCTCGAACTGGGAGGCAATGCGATCACGCCGGTCAAGGACCTCGAGGAAGGCCGCTCGTATGTAGTCGTTCAGGATCCGGCCGGAGCGGTGCTCGCGTTTTCGGGTCCGGGGCCGAAGTAGCGATAAGTGATGTGTCAGACCTGGATCGACATCCCGACAAACCGTCATTCCGAGGAACGAGGAATCCCAGCCCTGCTGGATACGGCGGAACCGGTCCGCGTCAGCGTACGCTGCAAGCGTGCAGCAGTCGCAATCGTTGACTGACGTGAGCGCCGACTTCGTCGTCGAGTCGAGATGGGCGGACAGACCGGGGCCGAGACCGGCCAGAATCAGTGTGCGACCGGCCGTCCTCCCCTACGGCATGCCGCGGGTCACGGAGACTCCAGAGACCACCAGACCATCAGTCGCCAGCTGGACATTTGGCGGCAACAGGGGCGCGACATCGGCGAACCGTCCCATGTCGTGGGCGAGGTGGGTGAGGAAGGCCCGTTGCGGACGATGGCTTGCGATCGCGGCCAACGCGTCGTCGAGGTTCATGTGGGCGACGTGTGCCTTGCGCCGCAACGCGGTCATAATCAGGACCTCCGCGTCGTCGAGCAGCAAGCGTGACGAATCAGGGATCG
>JACCUV010000409.1 GCA_013698495.1 Chloroflexia bacterium | reverse complement strand
GGAACCGTCAATCGTCGGAAGGTGGACTCAATCGATCTCAACATCATGTTTCTGGTCCTTTGCTGGTGAAGGTTCGTATCACCCAAATGGATCGGCAATTTCACACTCAAAGCATAAACCAACGTCGCGAACGCAAGTCTTCAGATGGGCTACAGCGATTCACAAGTTCGCTGATTGGCCACTCGCCAATGCTTCAAAGCAGAACTTATTTCATCTACCCCACGTCGGCGCCCTGATCCCGGCGACAGCACGTACGACGTCAAAGACGACAGGCGGACCAAGTCCTCAGGATTCGTCATTCCTCCGAATGACAACTTCGGTATTTCCACAGACAGTTTCATTCCAACCCTTACTCATTCTTGAACCCCAAAAATCCTCTCACACAATGGGTTCAGGCGCGTTCTATCGATGACGAAACCGAACGAGTCTGGTCGCCGGCCCAGCCACTCGAATCGCTCATCAGGACGTTACTTTCGAGTATACACCGCGACTGGTCGGAACCGGGGTCGTGACCTCGAAATTGCCTCGACCAGACTGGAGCTGACGTGACCATTCTTGCCGTGGGGCGACGCCGCCTCAAGATCGACATTCGGTTCGAACGCCTGTCGGTATCGGATTCGAGCATCGCGGAACAGGCGTATTTCAATCGTAAAACCCGCGACGCGGCCCTTGCCGATCGCGAGCATTGGGAAATCGAACATCTGTCGCGCACGGGATGGCTGCGATAGTCGAACGATTTCGGGAGACCTCGATTGTTCGGACACGCGAACGAGGTGACATCATGGAGGTTCTGATTCTCATGATTGCGGTATTGGCGCTGGTTCTGCTCGGAGTCCTGTCTCACCGGTTTGGTGTCGACACCCGACCTTCGATCAGGAACACGCGACACAACTGGTGACCGATGTGACGTCGAACACATTGAACGAGCCGCGGATCGCACGATCTCGCGGCTCTGTCTTTGCGGCACACAAATTGCGGTTGGCATAGTCCACGCCGTTCACCCCCCACCCAAAAGATTCCTCGTTCCTCGGAATGACGACTCGTTGGTTTGTGAACTATCCCGGATTATTCATGAACAAGGTCTGCGAATCCGGAACTCGTCTCCGCCCGCACCGATTGACCGCCACAACAAGGGATTGCCACGACCGGTTGGGCGAACCTGGTGAATAGTCGGGGCTGTTGCAACCGATGCGCAATTCGCTCTACGGCTCGTCGGCGGATGTGGTCCGATCGCCAAGAAGCGCTTCGACGGTGGCGGCTAGTTCCCGCAGCGAGGCATCGACGGAGGCAGATCTCGCGGCGCCAACCGCCGGGAGCGTGGCCAGGGTTCTGGCGAGCGCGTTGAGTTCCTGGCCGAACCGGTCGTCCCGAAACGCGCCCGCGTTGATGGTTGAGACAATGGACTTGAGTTGACCGCGGGCTTTGGTGGAGCCGGTTGCCGCGTTCCGCACCGCGCCAAGCAGAACACGGGTCTGGGCCTGCACCTGGACGTCGCTTTTCGCGAAAACGAAACCGCTGACCTGGGCGAGCACCCGCCGGGCGGCTTCGAGATCGTCGGGCGGCGACACCTCCATCCCCTTGAAGGCTCGCGACAACCGCATGGCGGCCTGGGCAGAGAGGTTCGAGGACAGGATCAGGTCCTTGAGGGCGTGCTGCCTGGCTTCGGTCAGGCCTTGCAGCGCGCGGCTCTGCTTTTCGCTCAAGCGTCCGGCCTGGATATCTTCCCGTGCGGCCTCGCTCAACTTTCCGGTCCCGAGCAACTGAAACAGACGGCTGCGCTTGATGCCAACGGCGTCGGCCACGACATCCCAAGTTGGATCACCCATCTGACTCCGCAACGCGCGAATCGCCGCGCCGCGGTCGATCGCGTTGAGATCGTCGCGAACGACGTTCTCCATCAGTTGCTGCACCAGTCGCCGCTCGACAGGAACCTCTTTCACAATTGAGGGCAAACTGGTGAGTTTGGCCTGTTTGGCAGCGCGCCAACGTCGCTCGCCATGCACGATCACGTATCGGTCGTGCTCACTATCGAAGCGAACGACGATTGGCTGCAACACACCTTCGGCGCGGATGCTGCTTGCGAGTTCCTCCAATTTATCCGGATCGAAGGTGCGTCGTGGTTGAGCGGGATCGGGATGGATGCGATTGAGATCGATTAATTTCGCGCCCGGCAGGTCCTTTGCGCCGGAGGCCTGGGCACGGGTGTCGCTGAACAACTCGTCGACGGTAAAGCGCTTGCGCGATCTGGGGTTTGATTCGGTCATTGCTGGACCGCACTTTCGGCCAGGGGTTCGGCCGCGGCCACGCCTTCGAGCCAGGCGGCGACATCGCGGTAGGCGGCGGCGATCGACGAATTGGGCATGTACTGGAGCACGCTGGTGCGCTCGGCGGTCGATTCGGCGCCCTTGACCGAGAGCGGCGCCGAAGGCAGCAGCGGCAGATCGGGGAATCGCTCTTCAAGGGTCAGGAGCATGTCGGCGGCGAGCCGCGAGGAGTGGTGGACTTTGGTCGGCAGGAATCCGAGCACCGCCAAATCGGGATTCAGCCGCTGGATGCGGTCGATGGTCTCGAACAGGCGGCGCAAGACCATGATTGAGAGCGGATGCGGTTCGATCGGGATCACCAGTTCGCGGATGGCGACGAGAATGTTGATCGAAATGATGTTCAAGGCCGGAGGCGAGTCGATCAGCACATAGTCGTAGCGCGAGATGTCGGCCGCTCGCAAGCGGTGATCGAGCTGGCGCTCACGTTCCAGGACATTGAGGAGTTCCAGCTCGGCGGCGGCAAGGTCGGGGTGCGAGGGAAGGATGTCGACACCGCTGATCGAAGTCGAAAGTGACAACTCGGAAATGCCGACCCGTTCGTCCAACAGGAGGTCGTAAACGGAGAGGTCGATTGCGGTGACATCGATGCCGATGGCCATGGTCAGGCTGGCCTGGGGATCGAGGTCGACGGTGAGCACGTTTCTGCCGCGCTCGGCGAGGGCAGCGGCGACATTCAGCGTACTGGTGGTCTTGGCGGTGCCACCCTTTTGGTTGAAAAAGCCGATGATGCGCGTCATTGGAGCAGGGCCTCTGGATGCAGGACAAACCGCAACCGACTGCGCAGTCGAGCCGGCTGTTCCTCGCGGTCAACACCGCTCAGTGTGGCGCATTTCCCAATGTCGAGGCAACCTTTGCGAACTCAATGAAGGCGAAAGCCCGGTCGGCTGGCCGACCGGGCTTTGATGTTTGCCGTGAGGACCGCCCTCGGTTGCTGACGAACTGTGGTCCAGGAAGTCATGCTACACAAGCTCGGGGCGAATACGTTCGCCGACCGAAATCAGGGCCTGGCCGACGGATCGGCGGATTCTGGCGGAGGCGCTGGTGCGGGTGAGTCGCGTTTCGGCGATCATGGCCCGGCGCCTGAGGGCTCGTTCAATGTCGTTCGCGCGGTCGCGAACCATTGCTTCATGGAGGTAGCTCATCTTCTTGTACTCCAGATGTCGCCGCTGAATGTCCAGGCGACTGGCTGACCGGGCTTTCGGTCGACCCGGTTGAAAGTTGTCGAGCTGCTGCTCGAATAGTGGAATGTCGGTGAGATTCGAAATCATGAAACCCCCGTGGTTATG
>JACCUV010000383.1 GCA_013698495.1 Chloroflexia bacterium | reverse complement strand
GCGCCAACGAAGAACACCTGAAACCTCGCGACATCGGTGTCCAGGCTCAGGCTGTCAAGCGACTGGTTCGTATTGGATTCCATTGTCAATAGGTCAGCGCTCCACGTGGCGCCCCACATCACGTCGTTCCCGTGTTGGGGGCTTCGGTAGACGCCATCGTCGAAGAGACCGAGCAATGCCTGATCCTCGGCGTCGGGGTTGGATGTTCGCTGTCCGTCATCCTTCACCTCGGAGTTCGCCGCACACTTGATGCCCTGCGCCCCCGATTCCGGCACGATCAGCCACATCGAGACGCACACCATCAACGCGATTTGACGGACCAGGCTCCGGACGAATCTCGCCTGTTTCGATGGCATCGGTCTTGCTCCTGACAGGCGCCCCGTAATCGCGGGCGTGCCGCCAACCCGTGGTCCCTTGCTTTTTTGCTATCGGGACAACATTGCGGAAGGTGATTTGGTTGCGGAAACCAGATGGACCTGTCAAAAGGTCGCGTACGAGGTCGGTATCGTCGACTGAACCGGATAGAATGCCTTCATCAGGGCGCGATGCCCAGCAGTTGAGGCTCGGCGCCGATGGCGCATATGGATAAAGAGGCGCCAATGCAACGAACCGTCCACGATTTCTACGCGACACGGGTGCGCGATGCAAAGCCCTCGCCCACGCTCGCCGTTTCGGAGGCTGCGCGCCAATTGAAATCGCAAGGCGTGGATGTGATCGATCTTGGTGGCGGTGATCCCGATTTCATCACGCCACAACACATTCGCGACGCCGCCGTCGCGGCGATGAACGCCGGCGAAACACACTATGTGGGCGGAACGGGCACACCAGAGTTCCGCAAGGCGATTTCCAACAAGCTGCAACAGGACAATCGGATTGTGGCCCACCACAATAGCGACATCCTCGTGACACCCGGCGGCAAGTTCGCGCTCTTCCTGGCGGCGCAAGCCTTCGTCGAGCCTGGCGTCGACGTTATGGTCCTGGAACCGGCCTGGGTCTCGTACATACCGATCGTCGAGCTGGCGGGCGGGCGGGCGATATCGGTGGGGCTCGATCCGGATGCCAACTTCAAAATCACGCGTGACATCCTCGAATCGCATGTGACGCCGGCGACCCGGATCATCATGCTGAACTCACCGAACAACCCGACAGGGCGGGTGATGACACGGGAGGAAACCGAAATCCTGGCATCGTTCGCGGTCGAGCACGATCTCATGGTCTGGACCGATGAGATATACGAGAAGATCGTCTACGACCGACGACAGCACATCAGCATCGCCACCTTCGAGGGCCTGGTCGAACGCACGCTGACCTTCAACGGTTTGTCCAAGGCCTACGCCATGACTGGCTGGCGCCTTGGCTACGTCGCCGGACCGAAGGAGTGGATCTCGCAAATGTCGAAGGTGAACAGTCACGCCACCACCTGCGCGACATCGTTTGCCCAGGCGGGCGGGGTGGCCGCCCTGAGCGGGCCGCAAGAGATCATCGACGAAATGGTGCAGGCCTGGGATCGACGGCGCCACCTGATCACGGAGGGAATCAATGGCGTTCGTGGATTGCGGAGCAGTCTGGTCGAAGGAGCCTTCTATTCATTCGTCGACGCGCGTGAAGTCGACACGGACTCGGTTCGCCTCGCCGATCGCATCCTCAATGAGGTGCACGTTGGCGTCGTGCCGGGCATCGCCTTTGGCGCCTCCGGCGAGGGTCATTTTCGGCTGTCGTTCGCGACGAGCGACGACGCCCTTGAGCGAACGATTGACCGCCTGACCGGGATGTTTGGGGCAAAGTGATGTCGTGCCGTGTTGTGCCCCGACGACCGGACCGCGGCAGGTAATGGCCGATCTTGTGTCGGCCAATGGGTGCGATCGAAGTGCTTGTCACGTTCACACCCGCTTGGGTCGACCAGCACCCACGTTGGCGAGTGCTCGATTGGGAAAGGCAAGTTACTGTGTCTGCTGAACAAAGACTGTCGGAGCTTGGCATCGAACTGCCGGCGCCTGTGCCGCCGGCCGCGAACTATGTCCGCCATCGCCTCACCGGGAATCTCCTGTTCATTAGCGGCACCGGTCCCGGCGACTCGGCTCCCAAGGGCAAGGTCGATACGGAAGTCAGCGTCGGCGATGCCTACCAGGCGGCGCGCAGCGTCGGGCTTCAAATCCTGGCGACCGCGCAACAAGCGCTGGGATCGCTGGACCGCATCGTCGGAACGGTCAAGGTGCTGGGCATGGTCAACAGCGCGCCTGCCTTCGAGGCGCACCCGGCTGTGATCAATGGCTGTTCTGACCTGCTGGTCGAGGTTCTGGGCGAGGCGGGACGTCACACGCGCTCGGCAGTTGGCTTCGTCTCGCTCCCGAATTCGATTTGTGTGGAGATTGAAGCAACCTTCGAAGTGGAGTAACATTCGCCCGCACACAGTAGAGACCGACGCAACAAACTGTTTAACCGTGCATTGCGTAGTGCGCGGCCATAGGTCAATACACCAATCAGCATCCCGACGCCGCCGCCAACGGCGGCCCTATAGAGGAATGAACGATGGACTACAAGGCTACTCCAGTAACGCGTGAAGGATTTGAGCGGCTCACCGCCGAGTTACAGGACCTCACCGAGGTGAAGCGACCGGCGATTGTCGCGGCCGTAGCGGAGGCGCGCTCGCACGGAGACCTTCGTGAGAACGCCGCCTACGATGCCGCCCGTCAGGACCAGGCGATGATCGAAAAGCGCATCATCGAGCTGGAGAGCATGCTGCGCAACGTCGATGTGCTGGACGACTCGGCATCGAGAAACGCCAACGGCGTGATCGGCGTCGGGAGCAAGGTCACGGTCGATTTCGATGGAGAAGAAGAACTCTACACGCTTGTTGGCGCGATCGAAGCCAAACCGACGGAGGGCCTGATCTCAACCGAGTCGCCGATCGGGCGTGCCCTGGTAGGCAAAAAAGTGGGCGATTCCGCGGTGGTTGAAACACCCGGTGGATCGACCACATTGACGATTCGGGACGTTGAGTAGGCATCGCTCGTTGCCGCGGCCGGTCATCCCGGGTCGGGAGCAAATCCAGGCGCTCACCCGCAGCGCCCGGCATCCGCTATGGTGGTTGCCAGACCCGGCCGCCCAACAGGATGAAGCGTATCGACGCGTTTGGCAGAACCTGCGAACGCTGGAGTGCGTGGAAGATGGCCGTCACGACGAAGCACGCTGGCGCCACCTGCCTGGCGACTTCGCGATGTGCTGTGTGCGGGCGCCGTCGAGTTGCTTCACGTCGGACCTGGGGGATTTGCGAGCCGCGCTGGAGTCGTTTCCTTTCGTGCGGCTCCACCCGGATTCCTCCCTGCACATTCCGATCCTGGAACTTGGCATTGTCCGCGATGAGCCTTCGGAGCGCGACGAAATCTCACGGAACCGGCTCGGGGAGTTCATTACGCAGGCGCAGCGTCCTCTTGTCGACTTCCCCAGGTTTCCCGTTTTCCTGGGACCGGTCAACTCATTCGCAGACGCCGTGTTCCTGGACGTTCACGACGGCGGTTGGCTCTCCCGGATACACCGACGGCTGATCGACTTTGGGCCTGTTCCGCCAAGCACCAAGTTCCCCTATCTACCCCACTTGACGCTCGGTCACTACGATCGGGCGGCGCCGATTGGCAACTTGCCAGCCGTGCTCGCGGAGTGGCGAGACTTGCCGATCGGGGAGTTCCTGATTGAGCATGTCGACGTCGTCACCGTCGACACAAATGCTGCGTTCCCGCCGTTCCAGGTCGTTCACGAGTTTGCGCTGGGCACCACCAGGGCGACCGGCACGTTCCCGACTCGGCCCGATCCGCTCGGCGACTAAATCCCGGCTACCCGACTCGCAACCATGTCGCCAAATGACGACGTTGTGGCCGTGCCGCCACGCAGATCCGGCGTCGTCAGCCCCGAAGCGATCGTATCGAACACCGCCC
>JACCUV010000375.1 GCA_013698495.1 Chloroflexia bacterium | reverse complement strand
TTCGAGGCACAACTCCCGGATCCATTCGACATCCGCGTCACGTCGGGCTCCCACCAATCCCGATTCGCTTCGTTCCGCGATTGCGATGCCTACTCGTTCCGATCAGCGTCAGTACGTTTCTTCAACTGATGTGGACAATACGCGAGTCAGGCGGCGATGTCAACCTGCACCGCTGGTGGTAGGCTTGGGCGACTTTCGCGCGTTGTCGACAAAATCATGGGAGATCTGCACGTACATGGAACAGGCAAAAAAGGAATTTCTCAAGCGGCTGCTTTCCACACCCGGGCCGTCCGGGTACGAGCAGGCCCCGGCCCGAGTTTGGCGCGAAGAAGCATCGACGTTTGCCGATCTCGTCGATTGGGATGTGCTCGGGAACTCCTACGCCTGGCTTGGAAAACCCGAAGGGCCATCGGTCGTCATCGAAGGACACATCGACGAAATCGGTTTCATCATCACCTACGTTGATGATGAAGGCTTCATCTGGTTCGACAAAATCGGCGGCTGGGACGATCAGGTCGTCGTTGGTCAGCGGGTCCGGATCGCGGGTGATTCGGGTTCGGTGCAGGGCGTGATCGGCAAGAAGGCGGCGCATCTGCTCAAACCGGCAGACCGCCAAAAAGTGACCGAAGTGTCCGATCTGTGGGTGGACATTGGCGCCGCCAACAAGGATGAGGCTCTCTCACGAATCCAGGTCGGCGACCCGATTGTGCTGGACGTCGAACCGCTGGAGTTGACCGAGGATCTGTGGGTCTCGCGCAGCATCGACAATCGGGTCGGCGCCTTCGTCGCGCTGGAGGCGCTTCGCCTGTTGAACGATGCGCGACCTCCCGTTTCGGTCGTCGCGGTCGCCGCCACGCAGGAAGAAATCAACATGTCGGGCGCACTTCACCTCTCGTTTCGGGTGAAGCCGATGGTCGGCATCGCGATCGATGTCACCCACGCCACCGACTACCCCGGCGCCGGCAAGAAGACCGACAACGAGGTCAAGCTCGGTGGCGGACCGGTGCTGACGCGTGGATCGTCGATCAATCCGCGTGTTTTTACGGGATTGCGGGAAGCGGCGAAACAACTCGGGATCGACACTCCGGTGCAGGCCGCCGGCAAGTCTAGCGGCACCGATGCCGACGCCATGTTGCGGTCCGGCGCCGGGGTTGCTCCTGGACTCGTCTCGATTCCCAACCGCTATATGCACAGTCCGAACGAGGTGATCAGCCTTCAGGACCTGGAGAATGCGGCCCGGGTGATTGCCAGGTTCGTGTCGACAATTACGCCGGAGTCGGATTTCCGCCCATAGAGCAGCGACCCGTGTTTGCCGCGATCAGGCAACGATCCGCGGTTTGCCGGGTGTCGACCTGCGAACTCGTGGCGGTTTCTGGCACGTGGGACAAAAGTAGGTTCCACGACCTCCAACCCGGATTTTCCGGATCGCGGAGCCGCAGACGAAGCAGGACTCGCCTTCCCGACCATGGACCGCGGGGAACTTGTTCACCGGAAAGGCGCGGTTGTGGACGATTTTGGCGCCCCCCTGGGCAATTCCCGCTTCAAGGACCGGTCCAACGGCCGCGATGACGTTTCGAACCTGGATTGGCGTGAGCCGGTTTGCGGCCCGTGCCGGGTGCACCCCAGACCTGAACAACACTTCGTCGACGTAGATATTGCCCAGGCCAGCAATAACGGTCTGATCGAGCAACACCGTTTTGATCGGCGCCCCGCGTCGGGCAAACACACGACGGAGTTCAACACCGTCGAGCTCTCCCGATGCTTCGGGTCCGAATCCGAACTGGTCCAGGGCGATCGCAACATCGTCCGATGGTGTCAGTCGCAGCCAGCCGAATTGGCGCACGTCGCTGAAGTAGGCAATTGTGTCGTCTTCGAAGGTGAAGGTCACATGGGTCGACTTGTGCGGATATGGACCGCTGGGATCGGGCACGGGATGCCCGGCGACCAGGCGGGATCCATCCGCCAGGAAGGTCGCCCACTGTCCCGAGAGTTTGAAGTGGACGAGGAGTGACAGGCCCTCATCGAACGTCAGGATCAGGACTTTTGCGCGGCGATCAGCGGCGCGCAGTCGCTTTCCCTGGAGCAACGACAAGTCGGGGAGCGGGGAGTCGCGCAGCAATTTCGGAAGGGTGCAGGTGACCGTGACGATGTGTTTGCCCAGCAGCGATCGTTCGATTTGGCGGCGGGCGGTTTCGACTTCCGGAAGCTCAGGCACGCCGCGACGGGTTGGATGCAGCGCCTGAGCCACGCATCCACTGGGCAACGCGGACCGCGACCTCCACGCCCTCTTCTTCGTTATTTGACACGGAAATGACTTTGGCCATCACATCCCAGGCGGCGAATTTCGCCTGGCGATGCGTGGCTTCATACACCGTCAAGCGTGGCCCCATCAGGCGACCCTGAGTAAGCCAGGAGACTTGCCAGGAATCGCCTGCCTTGCAAACCGTCACCAGATCTTTTCCCCGCTTCCAGGTGAACGTTTCGGTTTGCGAGCCATCGTTCATTGGGAACATCGCCATACCTGGCCACCGCCAATTGAAGCGAGCGAACCCTCTCCACGCGCCAATCAAAACGTGATCGGTTGCCAAACTACCTACCCCCACACCGTTGCGACAACCCGATACCATCACCTGCCGGCAATGCTGCTTGACAATCCCACGATCAGCAGATGTCGAGACGCAAAACGCAACATGTTCAGTTGCGGGCAGCCACGATTGTCAAAATGTGCATATATATCGATTTAGTTGGGTACGACCCAGTGGCGTTGGTTGCTCGAGACTGGTTCGGCCAAAGGCGGCTTGGCGTCTTGACGTCAAGAAACCCAAGGCGATTGTGTGAATGCGAGTCCAACCTGCGCACGATCGTGCCTGCAAGTCAGTGTACCGCATTCCTGTGACACTGGCAGATAGTTGGAAGACCACGAGCTCGGACTACCGATCCAGAGGGTTGGTTCCCGGCAGAACCCGGTCCAGCCAGCGAGGCATCCACCAATTGGCGGCGCCAAGCAGCTTCATCGTGGCCGGAACGAGGAGCGCCCGAATTATGGTTGCATCGAGGGCGACAGCGAGCGCAATCCCCAGACCCAGCGCCTTCACCAGCACCACATCCGCCGTGACAAACGAGGCGGTGACGACAACCACGATCAGCGCCGCGCTGGAAATGATGCGACCGCTCCGTTGCAGTCCGATCGCAACCGCCCGATCGTTGTCGCCGGTTCGATCCCACTCTTCCTGAATCCTGCTCAGGAGAAACACTTCATAGTCCATGCTCAAGCCAAAGAGGACGCAAAACAGGATGACTGGCAGGGATGCTTCGACGAAACCCTGTGGCGTAAATCCAAGCAGCCGATGCAGGTGTCCATCCTGGAAAATCCAGACAAGAGCGCCATACGACGCCAGAATCGACGCCACGTTCATCAGGATCGCTTTGAGGGGCAAGACCACGGACCGAAACAGCATCATCAAGAGCAGATAGGTCGTGACCACGATTGCGGCCGCGACGAGCGGGAAATCGCCATAGATAGCGTCGACGACATCGACGATTTCGGCCGTGCCACCTCCAACCAACAGGTCCAGCCCCAAAGGTGGATTGAATTCGCGCAACTCGGAGAGCAACACCTTGTTGTCCGGATCGTTGGCTGGGGCCACGGGGAACGCCAGAATCAGGGCGACGCTATCGCTCAGGAAACGATCCAATTGCGTGTCCGTTCCGGCGCCCTCCAGCAGTTGGCGC
>JACCUV010000348.1 GCA_013698495.1 Chloroflexia bacterium | reverse complement strand
CTGCCGCCGACGAGACACCGCCTGTCGAGGCGCCTCCCGCCACCGGTGGCGAAACCCCTGCCAGCGATGAACCGGAGGAGGCGCCGAATCTTTCCGGTGACGGCTCGCTTACCGAGGCGCAACTCATGGAGCTCCTGCCGGTAAGCGAGCAGATGCCGGTCGCGCTCACCAGCACCGCCGACGACTCCCGGACGCAGGAGGACGTTGTCGATGCACTTGGTGGTGGACGCCCCGCGGAAACCAATCTCATCGATTGGGGCTGGACCGGGAATGTCGAGCGCCAGTTCAACGTGGCTGACCCCGCGAATGCGGACCCCGCGAGCACCACGAACATAAGCGTGAGCGTGCACGGTTTTGGAAGTTCCACGGCCGCGGCCGAAGCGCTGCCCTACTTCTCGGATGTGCTGGTGAACACAGCCGGATACACCGAACTTGACGCGCCCGAGCTCGGCGATTCGATACGCCTGCTCACGATGACCAATGAGTTGGGCGAGTCTTTTGTTGCGCTCTATGCCCAGGATGGGTCAGTCATGTACCGCATCGGTGGCTTCTCGCCCACCGGCGATCCCGCACAAGACGTTGTCGATTTGGCCACCGAACTGCTTGGAGGCTGATCGATCCACAATCACTGTGTTGGTGGCGGACGAACTTGAGCGATCGTCACCTCTTGAAAGGAAGCGGATATGTTCAATCGGGACAATGCGGTTGGCTTTCTGCTCCTCGGTTTCTGCGCCGTCGTCGCCGGGATCATGGTCTACTACATCGCGATTGGGGAACGGCCGATGGTCAACTTCCCACCGGCCCTGACGATCGGCGTGATCGCCGTTTTCATCGGCCTCATGATCTTCGGGTTCCTGCGGGGTTCGTTTTTCCAGCGGCTGCGTGGTGGACAGGGCGGCAAACAATGGCCAGACCCTGACACTGGCCGCAAATCGCTGTGGGACCGTCTTCGCGGGAAATAGGTCGGACGCGCTGAAGAGTGCACGACCGATTCCAACCTTGCCACAATTCACAACAACGCCCGGTGGCTTCGAAACCACTGGGCCTTGTTCTTGGGCGCCAATCACTGGTTAGGCCATGGTTCTGCGTCGCTGATACATCACCACTCCAGCCGCCGCGGCGAGAACCAGGAGCGATCCGGCGCCGATCCAGAGACCGGTGTTGTCGTCGTCATCGCCGCCTGCTGGTGTCGGTTGCGGAGCCTCGGCGGCAGACGACTCGGCTACCTCGGTGGCGTCAACTGGCGCCTCCGCCGTCGGTTCATCAGTTGCTTCTTCGGTAGGAACTTCTGTCGCAAGTGATGCAGCGATCTCTTCCGGAGCTTCCGTGACCGCCTCGGTTTCAACCGCGGGAGCTTCGGTGGGTTCGGTGGTGGCGGTTGGCTCAGCGGTCGGTTCGGTCGTGGCCGTGGGTTCGGTGGTGGCGGTTGGCTCAGCGGTGGGTTCGGTGGTGGCGGTTGGTTCCGGGGTGGGTTCGGTGGTGGCGGTTGGCGCCATCGTCACGGTGACTTCGATTGCGCCCGCCACGCCATCGCATTCGGCTTCGGGGTCTGGCGTGGCCTGTTCCTGAGGTGTGCGTCCCTGCGGGCCGGCGTCCGACGAGGATTCGTCGACCGTCACCGTGCCGCACGTTTCGGCGGTGAAGAGAATCGCGTCCCGATCGAGCACGTCGTCAATGAGGCCGGTGATTTCGATATCGATGGAGACATTGCCTCGCGGATCGTCGTCCACTTCACCGGTGAAGGTCGCGGCATCGGCGGCGTCATTGATTGTGGCCCCGCACGAGGCTCCGGTTGTGCCGGTGCAGACGGCCTCCTCAATCCGGGCATGTTCGAGGTGATCGAGCGTGAACGTCCAGATGATCGCGCCATCGGCGTCCGCGAGCGCATCGTTGGACATATCGATGGCGATTGTGCCGTCGATCGTGAACTCCGATCCCGGTCCGAGATTTTGTGGCGAGACCGTCGACTCGAAGTCGATCGCCTCATCGCTGGCGTCTTGCGCGGCGGCGGTCGCCACGGCGAACAGACAAGCCACAATCCAGCCGACGACAGCCACGCTCAGACGCATATGCGTCGACCCTGGAGTACGGACCCGGACACGTGAAACATTGGTCACAGTCGATCGTCCTTTGCAGACCCCGAACGGGGGCAAGTGGTTCACAGCGCGGTTTTCACATGCACGACGGCGGTGGATGCGGTTTCCAGTATCGGGTGCGGCGGCGCGATTGCGCTAGTGTTGGGTTAGAATCGGAACTCCAGTGGCGAGTCGCTCTGGGCTGGACCGAACTGGCGATCACAATCGGTCTACGCGGCAGCAGTGGCGGTTGAGGAGCCTGTGTACGCGAGGGATGCATGACCGACGACCCGAATGACCAGAGGCAACCAGAATCCACCGATTCTGGCCGCTCTGGAAACACGATCGGCACGCTCCGCACGAC
>JACCUV010000346.1 GCA_013698495.1 Chloroflexia bacterium | reverse complement strand
TCTGGCGCTTCCACGCCCAACAGGCGGGGGCCGTGCGTGAGGTCCCCGGAGACTGCTGACGGCGCCCGATTTCTGGCGAATCTGACGGCAACTCGATCGGCCTGCCGGCGTTTGCGTTAACCAATCTGACACGGCCCGATTTCGGGGATCGCGGAATTCCATCGTTCTTCGGACAGTCCCTCGTTCCGAACATGTGTTACCCATGTTCCCGGTCTAAACACTTCGTCGGAATGACAGCCTGGTGGCGCCTGACCAATTCATCGATCGCGTGTCAGACCACCATGAGCGTGACAATCGCGCTCATGGCGGGCAGGGTATGATAGTGGCAATGACGACACGATTGGCCGCTGCGCCCTCCCCTGCTTCCACGCTCTGCCGAGCCGCGTCCCTGGTCTGCCTCCCATCGCCAGAGCAACGGGATTTCGCGTTTCTCGACGCCGAAATCACGCTCCGGCTCGCGCTGATTGCCCGGCTCGAAGCCGAGATTGCGCCGATTGCGGCCGCACTTGAGAAGTTCGAGTGGGAGTACCGGGCGCGGTTGGGCGACCTGCAAACCGAACTCCGCGGGTTGCACGACATCATCGAGCGTCTGGAACACCGGACGGTTCGAATTCACGCCCGGCTGGTGGCCGATCCCGATGGGATGCTTGGCGACCTCTTCACCCGCGATGAACTCAACGAAATCGGCGAAATGTTCGGGATCGAGATTCCCGCGTCCTGGTTCGCCGCCAACGAGGACGATCAGCGCAAGGCTCGTGAACGCGGATGGCGCTACTTCCGGGACGACAACGCCAACCAGGACGCCGAAGAGGAGATTCTGCGACGATTGCGGCGTGGCCAGCGCCGTCGCCTGCCCGAGAATGAGCGCAAGCAGATCCGATCGCTTTATCTGGCGCTGGCTCGACGCTGTCACCCCGACCTGGCCAGGAACGAGTCCGATCGCGCCCGCCGCCAGGATCTGATGCTGAGGATCAACGACGCCTGGCACAGGCAAGACCTCGACGCCTTGCACAGTATCGAACAGAAAAACGTCGGCACGTTCGGCTGGCGGCCGTTCGCCAACTGGGCCGAACGCGTGCTGTGGGCCCGGCGCGAATGTGTGCGGCTCGACGAGCAGGTGGTGGCCCTGAGAGAACGCCTGCGCGCGCTTCGTGGCAGCGAGACGTTTCCGCTCTGGTTCAATCCTGTGCTCGGGAACTCGGTGATGACGCAACGCGCCGTGACATTGCGAATCGACATCGCCAACGCCCACCACCGGGTCGATGAGGCCAAGGAATCGTTCCGCCAGGCGCTGCAACATTACGCCGCCGCCGTGCCCTGAGTCGCGCGCGATACCGCCACCGTGCGATCGAATCAGTCGACAACCGCCTCGGCCTCGATCTCCACCTTCCAGCGGGGATCGAGCAGTCCAGCGACGACCACCATCGTGGCCGCTGGCCGCGCTTCACCGAAGACCTCACCGTGGGCGGCGCCCACGGCGTCTGCGTCGCTGGCATCGGTGATGAAGATGCGGGTGCGGACCACATCTGCCGGTTCGGCTCCCGCTTCCCGGAGCGCGGCGACGATGATTTCGAGGCATCGACGCGTCTGGACTCTTGGATCGGGATCGCAGGCGCCGTCGGGCCAGATCGGGGCGGTGCCGGCCACAATCACCCGCTGGCCGCATCGGACGGCGCGGCAGAATCCGAATCTGTCTTCGTACGGCGAGCCGCTCGCGACTCGTTGACGTTGGGATGTCATTGTCTCTCTCGTTGAATTTCGCGACGGCGGTCAATCGGGCCCACCCCACCCACATGGTAGACTGTGCCTACACATGGTTTCGGACATCCCGAACCAGGTTCCACGATCGGTGCGTGTAACGAGCCTCGTCTCTGGCATCGCCACCGTCGTTGCCGTCTTGCTGGACGTACTCGAGCATGGCGACGATCGGCCCCCTTCAATGCCCCACCCACACGCCGCCATCAATTCGCTCCTGAGTCCGCTCTGCCGATCGGGATCGAGGTCGCGATGATCTCGTCGACTTTCGAGCTGGCGCCGCTCCGAACGCCCGAGGGACTCATCCTCTACCTCAAGCACCTCGAAAGTCCCTGGCTAATCCGGATAGTTCCGGTGCGCGATCCAGACCAACCCCGATTGTGGTGCCTGCGGATGGAAGCGTGCGCCGGAGCCAGCCTGACCGCGAAAACGGCCCGTGTCGATCCTTTCTATACGGCGCTGGCAATGACCCGCGAGCAAATGACGGAAACGCTTGCCGCGATTCGATTGAGTGTGGGTACATGGTTGCTGGAACAGCCGCAAGGCGACTTGCGGCGCTGGTTGGGGCGGATCACTCGGATGCCGATTCCAGGCGACTTCGCACCGCCAGAACCACCGGCCCGCGTTTCGAGACACACCTCGCCGCCGCCGGTTCCCCTGGCTGAGGGGACACCCGAGTTGCTCCGCAAGATGCGCTGAGACGCGAAAGTTTCCACGCTCGGTTGCCATTCGCGGTGTCCAGGCAGGTCGGCAAAGCGACGATTTCGCGATACCTGGCCGAAACGGCGCGGAAAAGGCGAAAACTGCCCGTCCTTAATCCGTAATAATACGGATGAGATTTCCCCAAACGGCCTCTACAGTTAATTTGCTGCGCCACCCCACGATCGTCAGCCCACGATCGTTTGCGCAGCCCTCGAGCCGTTTCGCCTCCACGCGAAGCGACCTCCCGAGGGTTTGCGAGCGGGTCTCCTCCTCCATTCTTTCGAGCCACGACATGAGGGGACCCCTCGCCCCTCCGGTTGACTTCGATCCTCCCGGTGAAATTCCAGTCCCATAGGCCGCCCCAGAAGCGGCCACCTCCAGATGACGCGTTTTCCAGATTGGCCGGCATGGCGCCTCGTTCCTCGGAACGGCCACTACCAGGCGACCCGCTGTCCCAAGGCGATTTAATCGAACCTGGCGATTACCTCTTCTTCAAAGAGGTGCATCGGGTCGAGGTCGTAGGCGAGGCCCGGGATGTAGTTGATGGCGTAGTCGATGCCGGCATCCACCGCGGTCTGAATTCGCTCGCCGATTTGATCGGTCGTCTGGGCTGGCGCGACGCGATTTTCAAATGTCTTGTAGTCCAGGTCGCCATGCGCCTGGCGGACACTGGCTGTCGCCTTGACGGGATCGGCGCCATTGGCGATCGGGAAGACAGCAAACGATGTGGATTTCACGATCTCGCCGTAGTTTCGCCCCTCCCGTTCGCAATGGGCGCGCAGAATGTCCAACTTTTGCTTAACCACGGTTGGATCGCCGCCGCCGACGTTGCAGGCATCGCCGTACTGGGCGACCAGCCGGAGCGTGACCTTTTCGCCGCCGCCGCCGATCCACAATGGAACCTTGCGGCCCGGTTTCGCGCTCTTCGGCTCGTTGATCGGTCCGTCGATCGAGTAGTGCTTGCCGTCGAACGTGGGGTAGTCCTCGGTCCACATCTTGTGGATGATCTGAACCGCTTCGCGGAAGCGAGCCATGCGTTCCTTCGTTTCCGGAAAGCCATACCCGTAGGCACGCCACTCGTGCTCGTACCACCCCGCCCCAAACCCGGCGTAGAGGCGGCCATGACTGGCGACGTCGACGGTTGAAGCGATCTTCGCGAACAACGATGGTTGGCGGTAGCCATTGCAGTTCACCATCTGTCCGACGTTGACCCTGGTCGTGTCGCGCGCCAGCGTGGCGCTGATCGTCCACGATTCAAAGGTAGTGTTGATCGTCGGCTCGGGGACGGTATGGAAGTGATCGTAGACCCAGACCGAGTCCCACGGTCCCTTGTCTGCTTCCTTCGCGACATTGGTCATCGCCTCGAATTGCGCGACCGGGTCGGCGATCGCGGTCAGGTCCATTCGCCAACCTTGGGGCACAAACACACCGAATCTGACTGTCATTCCGAAACTGCTCCTTGAATGCTTGCGCGATTCGCCTGGGCATTCATTGTGAATCGAAGATAGCCACCTGCCGTGATCGTATCGGCAGCCGAACGCAACCAATCGTAAGCAACCTCCCCCATGGTAGCCGCGGGCCGGTACGTTGCAAACGGGGATATAGCCCTTGAGGCGCGCGCGTTGACATCCATCCTCGACGAATCCCACAAACGCGGGGCGGCGTATACAGAGGAGGCGGCCAGGATCGGTGGCATCGATCTGACTTCCGGCCGTGTTCGGATTATGATGAGCACAACGCGCGATGAACCGACGCTTTGACGGCGCCGGTCGTTTGTTTTTCAGGAACCAACCAGGACGTGATTGTGTCGCTTTCCCACGACTACAACCGAATGGTCAGCCGGCGCGGGATGGTGGCCGGGGCGATCGGCGCAACGGTTGCCGGTGTGGCAGTGGCGCTCCCTGCCCTGAGCAATGGGAAAATCTATCCAGGAACGAGTGTTCAGGGCATCGACCTGGCAGGGATGAGCCGGGAAGAGAGCGAGACGCTCCTGCGCGCGGCATTCACCCCACTCGAAGACCAGGCAGTGACCTATACCTTCGAAGATCAGAGCTGGGAGGCGAACTTGACCGACCTTGGCATGATCGTCGACTACGAGTCGTTGCTGGAGGATGCCTGGGGCCAAGGGCGGGACGGCGGCCCAATTGAGCGCTACTCAGCGCTCCTGGATCAAGGCGGCGCGCGCAACGTTCCGCTGACCGTGATCCAGGACGACCTGAAACTCGACGCCTGGCTTGCCAACATCGGCGAGCAGATCGCGATCGCCCCGCAAAACGCGCGGCTCGTGCGTCGCGGCTCGGAAATCGATGTCATGGTCGACAGCGAAGGTCGCGAACTCGATCTCGAGCGGGCGAGGCAGGACACGGTCACCGCGGTGCTGACCGGTCGTCCGGCGACGGTGGCGCTGACGACGAGGGTGATCCCCCCGGATGTCGCCGCGGCCGATCTTGAGGGCGCCAAGGAGGATGCGATTGTCCTCGTCGGTGAATCGGTCATTTTCAGGCACGACGGATTGTCGTATCCCGTTGACTCGGAAGCGCTGACCGGGGCGCTGGCGATCGATCGCGACGGTCAGGCATCGCTCGACCTCGAAAAGCTCCAGATTCGGATGCAGCAGATCGCCAATGCGGTGCTGGTTCCGGCCCGGAATGTGATGCTCGGCTGGGATAGCGGATTGCAGATTCTCGACGACGATGTCGACGGCGCGGGCGTCGATATGGAGGCATTCGGCGCCCTTCTGCTCGCAACAGCGCGGACATCGGAGCGGACAGTCGAGCTTCCGATGGAAACGCTCAAGGCCGGGGCGCGCACCGACAACGTCGAGGAGCTCGGGTTGGAGGGTCACCTCGCCTATGGTTCGTCGCGGTTCGCCGGATCGTCGGCAACGCGGGCCGAAAACGTGGTCGTAGCCTGCAACAACATCTCGTATAAACTGGTTGGTCCTGGCGAGCAATTCTCGTTCAACGACCAGATGGGCGCGATTACGCTCGACAACGGGTTTGTGGAGGGCGAGATCATCCAGGGCAACTGGACCGCTTCCGACCTGGGGGGTGGGGTGTGCCAGGTTTCGACTACGGTGTTTCGGGCCGCGTTGCTGGCGGGATTCAAGTTCAACGAGTGGTATGCGCACGGGTGGCGATTGCCGTTCTACGAGTCGGACGGCTCGCCGCCGGGGATGGATGCCGCGATCTACCAGCCAAACAATGCGGATGAAACCGAGAAGGACCTGGTGTTCGAGAATCCGCTCGAGTCGTGGCTACTGCTGATGATGGTGGTCGATGGCGGCACCGCCTACGCGCATCTCTACGGCCGGGACAACGGGTGGACGACCGAGGTGTTTCCGCCGCGGGTGAGCGAACCGAAGGATCCGGGTGAGCCGGACGAGCGAGTCACTCCCGAGATGGCCAGCGGCGAGCGGCGCAAGGTCACGAACGCGCAGCCTGGATACACCGTGTACCTGCGGCGCAAGGTGACCGACGCCGATGGCAATGTCGTGTCCGACGGCGACTTCGTGTCCGACTACCGCGCCCAACCCGAGACCTGGGAGGTTGGTCCGGAGTAGTTGACCGACCCGAACATGTTGAGCGAACAGGCGGATGAGTTGGCGCCCTTGTTCGCTCAGATCTATCAAGATCGGTGCGTCGTCGCTGATCGTCGCCGACTTGACTGCAGGCGGCTATGATCCGCGGTACATCAGATGACGCCAGACTGTGGGTCCTGCCCGAGCACTTGAGGAAGGGGTGCAGAATGAGGAAGTCAATGTTTCGAAAGCCAGCGATGCCAGTCCCAAATGAAGTGGCAAATCAAGCGCAAAGGACCCCGCGGAACGTGCATACGTTCCACGTGCAGCTCTTGGCCGGCTGGCGGTAGCGGCGAGGCGAGAGTACTTCGCCTCGGGAGGGACTCCCCTCACCCCTGACGAGATAGAGCGAGACGTCGCCGAACGTCGCGGTGGAACTCGCCTGATCGACGACAAGTGACAATCACGTCCATCGACTGCCAGCGATTCCTTCGCGATGCTGCATACAACCGGGAACATCGCGCCAGGGCATGCATGACTCGTCAGGACGGCTCGTCCGAGTCCGGTGCGTCGTCAAGCAAGCGTTTGAGATCGGTCGCCAGTGGAAGTATGCTTCGCTGGACAACATCCCAAATCACCTCATCGTTACGTCGTCATAGCCATGGATGATCCGATTGCGCAGACTTACTGCCCGGCGAAGATCGGGATAGCGATCATGCAGTCCGGGATCAATCCGCAACGCGACGGTGAGAGCTTCACCAACAATTTCGAGTAACCGTTCGACGGCCAGTCGACGAATCTCATCGTTTGCATAGTCGATGTAGACCATTTCATTGGTGATGGCGACAATTCTGGAACAAGCGCGGTGCGCGTCAAACAGGCGCTTGGCGAGATCGATCCTCAAAGATGTTCTCCCGGCTGGCATCCACTGTCTGTCGGAGATACGGATTGGCGATCGGCCC
>JACCUV010000326.1 GCA_013698495.1 Chloroflexia bacterium | reverse complement strand
CACCCGGACCTCGTGGGCAAGGCAGCGCGGTCCGGGACGCTGACCCGGGAGTCGACCGCCGAGCAGCGCGC
The DNA here is from genome assembly GCA_013698495.1 of Chloroflexia bacterium. Taxonomy (GTDB): domain Bacteria; phylum Chloroflexota; class Chloroflexia; order Thermomicrobiales; family UBA6265; genus JACCYX01. The sequence goes on along the minus strand of JACCUV010000326.1, from coordinate 2,142 downwards.
CGCGGACCTGGGACCCGACGACCTCTCGGAGGAGGAAGTCGAGACGTTCCAGCGGTTGAACCGTGAGTATCGGGAGCGCTTCGGATTCCCGTTCGTGATTTGCGCCCGGGAGAAGCGGAAGGCGAGCATCCTGGCGGGATTCGCGTCGCGAATGGGGCACAATCGGGACACCGAGCGCCTTGCCGCGATGGCCGAGATCAAGCGCATCGCCTGGTATCGCCTGACCGATCTTGTGGACAATGACGTGAATACCGGAGACGAGTGAACCTGGAGCGTGCGGCATGGGACAAGAGTTCGAAATCAGCTATGGCAAGATGCGCGTGCCGGTGTACAGGGTCTTCGCGCGACCGCTGAAGGGCGTGATGCCGGTCCCGGAGTCGTCGTTCCTCGGGCGCGAGAACTGCCTGTTTGCCGCCGAAGTCGACATCGAGGTCTTCGGCGATGAGTTTTTGCCTGCCTACACGGTGGGCGACAACTCGATGGTGGTCGCAACCGATTCGATGAAGAACATCGTCATTCGCCAGGCGCTCGATTTCGATGGCTGCACGATCGAGGACTACCTCCACGCCCTCGGCGCCCATTTCATCGCCACCTACGAGCAGGTGCACGACATCCGGCTGGCGATCCGCGAGTTGCCGTTTCCGCCGGCGCTGGTTCCGGATCGCGAAGGCGGGTTTGTCGAGAGCAAGGTCCTCCATCTCGGCAGTGGACGGGCCGATCACGCAACCTCGCGGCTTGAGATGAAGCGGATCGACGGCGCGCCTCGCATTGTGGCCCACGAATCGGGCCGCGTTGGGCTGCGCCTGTTCAAGATCACCGGCAGCGCGTTCACACGTTTTCTTCGCGACGAGTACACGACCCTGCCGGAGCGCCAGGATCGACCGTTGTACATCTTTTTGGATGTCTTCTGGACCTATGGCGATTGCAACGATGCTTTTGCCGAGCACCCGCATCGGTACGTTCCCGCCGAACAGGTCCATGATATCTGCGCCGCCGTGTTCGCGGAGTTCGTCAGCGAATCGATCCAGCACCTCGTGCACGAAATGGGCAAACGGCTGCTCGAGCGCTTCCCGCAACTTGCCGAGGTCCGGTTCGCGGCCCAAAACCGCACTCGCGATCCGTTTCACACCTCCGAGGACAACCCGGAGGTGAGGGTCTACAGCGATCCTTTCCCGGCTTTCGGCACGATCACGCTGCGGATGGCGCGGGAAACAGACGTGACCGGGGAGGCGACTCAGTGGGACGGTTGACGACACATGTGCTCGACACCGCCCAGGGGTTACCGGCAGTTGGCGTGACAATTGTCGTGAAGCGAGTCCATGGGGGCGAGCGGTCTGAGATCGGGTCCGCGATCACGAATCGCGAGGGACGTGTCGATCGTCCGCTGTTGGAGGGAGGCGATCTGGTCACGGGGACGTATGAATTGGACTTCGATGTCGGTGGATACTTCGACCTTCAGCCGCTGGATGTGCCCCGGCCGCCGTTCCTCGACATCGTCACCATCCGCTTCACCATTGCCGATGCGGGGGATCACTATCACGTCCCACTGCTCGTGTCGCCGTGGTCGTATTCGACGTATCGCGGGAGTTGATTGGCAACAGATTTCGTAGGGGATAGCCTGCGTGTCCTTCCGTTCGATTGGGGAGTACGGACAACAGAATCGACCAGGCATTGACGTCGCGATGTGCAGTAGTTGGTCGATTCACGTCCGCTCGTACGGCACGCGTTGCCATGCGTTCGCTCAACCTGGGTCGACACGGGGTCGACCCCTACGCAATACGGGAGTCCATCGCACATGCCATCGAAGCGCGACTATTCCAGGCAAATCATGGAGCGGTCCGATATCCTCGCCACGCACTCGACGGACGCGGGCCGGATCACCCGTCCTTACGCCACACCGGCGCTGGTCAGCGCCCGGAGTCAACTCGAGCAGTGGATGACCGAGGCGGGGATGACGATCCACGTCGACAACATCGGGAACCTGGTGGGGCGGTTTGACGCCGCTCCGAACGCTATCGGCGCCAGGACTTTCCTGATCGGCGGGCACTTCGATTCCGTGGTCGATGCCGGCCGCTACGACGGGGCGCTGGGCGTCCTCAGCGGGATCGCCGCGGTCCAGCAGTTGCACGACACCGGCGCCAG
>JACCUV010000323.1 GCA_013698495.1 Chloroflexia bacterium | reverse complement strand
GTTCGAGAAACAGCCTGACTCCCGCCGCCCGCGCGGCGGGGGCCAACTCTGTCAACTGCGTCACCAGTAGCCCGCGTTCCAGGTCGGCCCCTGACTTCCAGGGCGAGAGGTCGGGAAATGCAGGTTGGCGACCGAATTGGGGAACCACCAGCACGCCCACCGCGCCAAACTCGCCGGCAAGCGCGAGGCGTTCGCGAATGGTGGCTGTGGCCGCCTCGCGCGTGGCCGGATCCGCATGAAGAAGGGTGGTCGCGCCTTCGATCGCGGAAACGCTCACCCGAGACTGGCTGACGACGCGCCGAAGTTCCTCAACGGGAAGTTCGAGCGAGCTGAGGTGAAGCTCGATTCCGTCGATCCCGACCGATTCCAGCCACCCCAGCCGCTCGCCGAGCGTTTCGCCCGGAACCATACTCTCCCGGATTGCCACCTTCATCTGCTTCCTCCGATTCCGCAATGTCGTAGCGAGCCCGCAATGGGCGCCATCATCGGCAATGGGAACAAGTTTCGCAACATTCCCGCTGCAGGGCGCCTCGATCGTGTCATAGACCGGCGCCCCGCGGGATGTCGACGAGGCAGGCATTGCTCCGCAAGGATTGACATAGCGCCGTTTCATGCAAGAAAGGACAAGCAATCTAGCCAATCTAGACAGAAGGCGGTCGCAATGATCTGGAAACTGGCAGAGGCGAAAAACAAACTGAGCGAAGTCGCCAACAGGGCTCGCGATGAGGGCCCGCAGGTCCTGACCCGGCGGGACGAAGAGTACGTGCTGCTCACCAGGGATGAATATCGGCGGCTCACTGGCGAGAAACCGAATTTCATCGAGTTCCTGATGAGTGGTCCAGGGTTTGAAGGCGTCATCCTGGAGCGTAATAAGCGACCACTCCGCGACATCGAACTGTGAATCTTCTCCTTGACACATGCGTTGTTCGTGAGATCCAAAAACCGAACGCCAATGCCTTTGTCGCTGAGTTCATTTCCTCCCGCCATCCTGAGCATTTGTTTCTGAGCGTCATCACGCTTGGGCAGCATCAGAAAGGAATATCGCTCTTGCCAGCGGGCCAAAAACGGCGCGACCTTGAGATCTGGTCTGTCTTGCTTCAGGGTGACTATGCAAAGAGAATCCTGCCAATCGATGGGGAAGTGGCCCTGCTATGGGGTGAACTCGCTGCCCGTGATCGCAACCTTCCCGTTCCGGACGGGCTGATTGCCGCAACCGCACTTCGACATGGGATGGGCGTGGTGACGCGCAACACGAAGGACTTTCGTTCGACAGGCGTCGTGCTTATCAATCCTTGGCAAGGCGCCGATTGAGGCGTTGCCAATGCAATCGGGAAGGACGCGATGCGTATGGTCTTGACGCTCGATGAGCGAGATGAACACCAACTGGTCCTCCTCTTTGATAGTGCATTGACGAGATGCCCTCAACTCGTGACGCGGGGCGACGACGAAGTCGTTGTCGTTTCCATTGCGGATTGTCAGCGGCTCGGTGGCAAGAGGCCCGGATTCATCGAGCATCCGCGGAGCATGCCCAGTGCTGATGGACTGGACCTCACGTGCGACAAGTCGCCGATGAGAGATGTTGACCTGGGTGATTGAAGCGGTAGTCGATTGCGATTTTCAGTGAAGTCTGATGGGCGGCCAGACCCCCGCCTGACAGTGGAGTTCCCACCGCTAAAGTGCATCCAGTAGAGCAGTCTACTGCCACTTGACGAGTGTCTATACTGGTGTATAGACATTTTGAAAGGAGACGCCCCGTGGCCCAACTCACCGGCAGCAAGCGAAAGGTCGCCAAACTCTTCCAGAACGGCGGCAGCCAAGCGGTGCGGCTTCCGGCCGAGTTTCGGTTCGACGCCGACGAGGTGTATGTCTTTCGCGATGAGGCGACGGGAAACATTGTCCTCTCGACCAGGCCCAGGACCAACGGCCTGGCTGACTTCCTTGCGTACTGCGCAGAGCACCCGATTCTCGATGAGGAATGGGAGGTTTTCGATGAGGCGCTCCGCGAGCGACGCCGAACCGAGCTTCCGATTGACGACACGGAAATCCGGCGCCTGTTCGAGCTGGACGAATGACGGGGCCTATCTACCTGCTGGATACGGATATCGTGAGTTATTCCGTAAAGGGTCGACATCGTTCGATTGCGGAACGGATCGCCCTGCTTGATCCGGCCGATTACGCCATTTCGGTCATGACGCGTGCCGAACTTCTGTTTGGGCTTCATCTGGTTCCGCCTATCCATCCCGCGCATCTTCGGGTCCGGAAGTTTCTGGGCGAGGTGCAAACCCTGGATTGGGGCCAGGATGCGGCCGATACCTACGCCCTGCTGCGCCACCAGCTGCAGGTGAAGTGCACGCCCATGGATCACCTGGATCTGATGATCGCGGCCCACGCCATCTCGCTCGCCGCCGTGCTCGTCACCAACAACACCCGGCATTTCCAGCATCTGGCGCCGTCGCTGATGATCGAGAATTGGGCTGATGCGACATAACCGTCGAATGAATGCTGGGAATCCGGATAAACGTTGACCGCTCCGCCTCTTCCCTGGGGCCAAAGTTCCTGTCACCGCAACGAATCTCCAGAAAATGGGGAAATGTTGGACGTACACGCTCAACCGCCTCACGTCACAAGGCCGGACGCCTCGACTTGCCGGTGCGCCCCCGTATCGATGATCTCACGTAGGGCATGGG
>JACCUV010000321.1 GCA_013698495.1 Chloroflexia bacterium | reverse complement strand
CCCGCTTGTCCACCTCCAGCAAAAAGATCGCATTTACATTGTCGGTTCCGCCTCTGGCAGCGAAAAGCACCCTGCCTGGTATCACAACCTCGTCGCCAATCCCGACATCAGCTACGAGCTTGGCGATGGCCCGGTCGAGGCCCGCGCCACCGTCCTCGAAGGCGAAGACCGCGCCACCGCCTGGACCGAGATCGTCGCCGCCTTTCCATTCTTTGGCGACTATCAGGACCAGGTCAGCCGCGAAGTCCCCGTCTTCGTCCTCACCCCACGATAGACGGCGAAAAACGGCGGATGCCAGCGCTTGGCCCCAACGTCAGGAAACCTGAGTAACTAACGCCCCGACAGGCTGCTCCTCGACCTCTACACGCTCCACAACCGTCGTCCGCCGCCGGAATGCGCGCCAGTTGCCGACGATCGCGATCGGCAAGGCGACGATGTACGAGCCCCAAATCCAGCCCATCCCGCCTTCGAACACGACCACGCTCACCGTCGCCAACCCCACCGTCAGCCACGTCGCCAGCACCCCTCGGATCATCGGCGAATGCGTGTCGCCGCTGCCCCTCAGTGCCCCGGTCGTCAGCAACCACATCCCGAAAAACGGCAACGTTGCCCCGACCACGATCATCACCACCATGCCCTCGTCGATCACGGCTGGATCATTGCTGAACACTTTCAGGATCGGCCGTGCCGCCAGCACCATCACGGCAGTGCCCAACAGATTCCAGCCGAGCATCCACCGCCGCAGGATCGCCGCCGCCAACATCGCATCCCCGGGCCGGCGCGCCCCGAAGCTTTGCCCCGCTAGCGCAGTCGCCGTCACCGAAAGCGCCAACGACGGCATGTACCAGATTTCGAGCGCCGTGAACGCGATGTGGTTTGCTGTCAGCGCCGTCGCCCCCAGCGTCGCCACCAAAATCGTCAGCACCGCGAATCCGCCTTCATTGAAAATCTGTTCGATCGCCGCCGGAATCCCCAGCCGGAACAACTGACGCCCGGTCGCCGGTTGCGGCATCCAGCCCGAACGCCCCCGCAGCGAAATCACGAGCCGCCCGCCGAACAACACCGCCAGCATGAACCCGAGGCCCACCGCCCTCCCGATCACCGAACCCCAGGCTGCCCCGGCGATCCCATACGCCGGAACTCCGAAATGCCCTTCGATCAGCACCCACGAGGCGAACAGGTTGGCCAGGTTCGCCAACACTGCCGCCCGCAACGGCGTCCGCCCATCACCCGCGCCGCGCAGCACGGCTCCGCACAGGAACGAGGTCAGCATCACCACGCTGGTCGCGCTGATGATGTGCAGGTAGGTCACCGCCGCGGCCTGGACATCCCGATCGTCGCCAAACAGCCCGACCATCGCCGGCGTCAGCAGGTAGCAGGCAATTGAAAGTGGCGTCGCCAGCGCCAGACCCCACACCAACGCCTGACGCGCCAAATGGTTCGTGCGCGAGCGATCGCCGGCGCCGTGCGCCTGCGCCACCATCACCGTCGCGCCGATCGAGACCGAGCCGAACATCGCCAGGAAGAGGAAGATGATCGGGTTGGAAATGCCGACCGCCGCCAGCGCCGTATCCCCCGCGCGACTCACCAGCAGCGTATTCACCGCCAGCACCATCACCTGCAGCACGTACTCGGCCACTACCGGTCGCGCCAGCCGCAGCACGCGCCGACGGTTCATCGGCTCCGCCTCGTGCGAAACCACCATCTCATCACTTTGCGCCTGTTGGTCCACCGAAACCTCGTGTCCTGAGCAAGTGAGGAGGCGCCGCCACGTCTCGTTGGAGACGACAGTCTGTATCTCCGCGCCGCACGGTCATACAGTACCGCAATCCCGACCTGGCCACGGAGATTCGATGGTCTTCCGCCGTCTCCATGTTCGTAACACCGGGTTGCGATGTGGATTCGCACGTTCGGACGTCCATCCATCGGAACGATGTACCCTGTGGCAGGCAACGGGACGAACCGCCGCCGGGTCCAATCGGAGCAACAGACGACGCATGCACACTCACGGCCACCACCACGAACCACTCCCGCCGCCCACAACGTCCGCGACCGAGGCTTACCTCGCGAGCGTCGTCGAAGCGCTGGGCGATACCCCGGAAACGGTGATCGCCCTCCAGTTCCTGCGCGATGGCGCCTGCGAGGTGCTCTGCGTCGGCGACCCCGCCGATCTTGAAGGGATCGTGATCCAGGCAATCGCCATACCGGAGGAACCGCTCGCCTTCGGATCGAGTGCGGAAGCGATCGCCAGCCTGATCCCGCACCTCACCGGTTGGACCTGCGTCAACGTCCCCTCCAACCTCGCCGACGACCTGATCGAACCCGTCGCGACCGCCGCCAACGCCTCAAGCATGCGCCTGATGGACGATGTCTATCACGCGTTATACCGTCAGCCGCCGGCGATCCCAAAACGTGGGGCGCGTCTGCTGACGGCCGCCGATCGCGAACTGGTTGACCAAATGCCGCCAGACATGATCGGCGACGGCAGCGAGCGCTTGCTGGCGACGCTCGATGCCGGCCACGTCGCCGGGGCGATCCGGGATGGAGCGCTCGTTTCCCTCGCTTACACGTTCGCCACCAGTGAACTCCATGCCGATATCGGCGTCGTCACCCATCCGGAATGGCGTGGACAGGGACTGGCGACATCGGTGGCGTCGCTGGTCGCGAAAGCGATTCGGCGCGACAGCCGCATCCCGGTCTGGAGTTGCGGCGGCTCGAACATCGCTTCATTGCGCATCGCGGCACGGCTTGGTTTCGAGGAGGTCTCGAGGCGAACATACCTGATCCCGGATTTCGACGATGCACCGTAGCCAGTCGGAACGCTGGGTAGGGGTCGACCCCGTGTCGACCCGATCGATTGTCATTCCGACCAACCAATTGTCATTTCGACGAAGGAGGAATCATGTCGAATCCGACGTCCTGAAACCAATGGTTCCTCGCAAGTTCGGCATGACAGGCCGTGATCGCCGTGAATGATCGCTCGACAACGAGCCGTAACCACCCCTCGATCTGGGACAAGGAGCACTTTTCGATCACAATCGGCTCAATCCTGGCCTTCACGATCATCGCCTTCCAGGGTCTGGCCTTGGCCACGATCGCGCCGGTGCTCGCCGAAGACATCGGAGGGCGGAACCTGTATGGCTGGATTTTCAGCGCCTTCCTCCTGCCCCAGATCGTCGGCACCGTCTACGCCGGTCGCGAAGTCGATCGACACTCGCCGGCTCGGGTCTTCCTGATTCACCTCGTGTTTTTCACTCTCGGCTGCATCGTCGCCGGGGCGGCGCCATCGATCTCCTGGCTGTTCCTCGGCCGCGCGATCCAGGGGTTCGGGGCGGGGGGCATTGCCTCGTGCGTCTATGCCGTCGTCAGCAGCGCCTACGAGGACAAGTTGCGCCCCGCGATTCTGGCGGCGACATCGGCAGCCTGGGTCGTGCCCTCGCTGATCGGACCGGCGATCGCCGGGTTCGTCGCCGAGCAGTGGAGCTGGCGCTGGGCGTTCTTCGGCCTGATCCCGATCCTGCTTGCAATCGCGCCGCTGACCCTGCCATCGTATGCCCGGATCAAGCCGCACAATTTGACGGCCAAGGCTGACCGGCGGCTCCAACTCGCGATTGTGTTGGCGATCGCGACCGGCCTGTTCCTTGCCGGTCTCGAAATTCGACCGTGGATTGCCGGCGCCGCCGTGGCCGCAATGGGACTTGGCGGGCTCATCACAACCCTGACGCGCTTGTTGCCGGAAGGCACATTTACGGCGCGGCCCGTGATGCCGGCCGCGATTCTCGCCCGCGGTCTCGGTTTGGGTGGCTTCGCGGTCGTCGAAACCTACCTGATTTTCTCCCTGAAGGACTTCGGCGGCGTCTCCGCTACCAGGGTCGGGTTGATTCTGACCGTGACTTCCATTTTGTGGACGGTCGGTTCGTGGTTGCAGTCGCGTTGGGACCGCGCCACCGGTCCGGCCCATCGGCCGCGGCGCCTGGCTACCGGATTCGCGCTCGTCTTCGCGGCCGCGCTCGGCATCTTCCTGTGCGTCGCGATCCTCCAGGAAATCTGGTTGTGGGCAGGACTCGTGGGCTGGGGAATTGCCGGAATCGGAATCGGGCTCGCCTATCCCACTGCCGTCTCGATCGCCTTTGTCAACGCACCCGCGGGGATGGAGGGGAAGGTCTCGTCGTCGATGATCCTGATCGACCTCTTCGCGTTCTCGATCGGCGTCGGCCTGGGTGGGGTGTTGCTCGCTTTCGCCGAATCGACCGGCAGGTCGACCGAGTTGGGCGCCGCACTGGCGATGAGTCTCGGCGTCGCTATGCTCGCGCTGGCCGTGGTGGCGGGACTGCGCACTCGGCACCTGCCAGTAACAAGCCCGTCGCCGAGCGGATAGAATGAGGTGCTGGTTCGGCCCGAGTCGGATGGGCGTGCACCTTGTTTGGAAAGGAACGTCCGATGCCATTTGCCACCAATGATGGAGTCTGGATACGCTACGAAGTCGAAGGAAGCGGTCCTCCGCTCTTGCTCCACATCGGCTACTTCCTGGGCATGGAAGACTGGGCAGTCGAAGGGTATGTCGCGGCCCTGGCGGATCGCTACCGCCTCGTCATGCTCGATCCACGGGGACAGGGTCGGAGCGACGCCCCGCACACGCCTGGCGCCTATACGCTCGACAATCGAGTGCGTGACGTTCTGGCAGTATTGGATGCGGCGGGTATCGAGAAGACGCTCTTCTGGGGGTATTCCATGGGCGGCAATATTGGATACGCGCTCGGAGCGTCCGCTCCCGATCGCCTCGCATCGCTTGTAATTGGAGGCGCCCAACCGTTTGCTGGAAATCCACGAACACCTGAGGGGAATTTCTGGTTGGACGGCCTGCGCGGTGGGATCGAGGGGTTCCTGGCCAACTGGGAAACGGTCGATCCCATGTTTCGTCCCACCGGGGAACAGCGCGCGCGTTGGCTGCGCAACGATGCCGCGGCGCTCTGCGTTGCCGAACTCGATTGGCTGACGGAACCTGATCTCGACATCGATGCCGTTTCGGGCATCCGTGTGCCAACGTTGATCTACGCGGGAACCCTCGACAGACCGGAGCCGATGGAGGATGCGGCGCGCTTGATGCCGAATGCGTCGTTCGTTGCGCTCGCGGGTCTCGACCATGGCGCCGCGTTCAACCACACGAATCTGGTTCTGCCCTTCGTGGAGGCATTCCTGACGGAGCACGCAACCAACACCATCCCATCCTGAGTGGAACGTCAAGCATTGATTGTCACCTCCGCAAGTCGTCACTCTGTCGAAGGAAGAGTCCCCAGCCCAGAGCGCCGCCGAAGGGCCTTTTCCGCGTCTGCGGCCGCTCATTGGCAGACCAATCAGGCGCCGGCTCCGTCGTCGAGTGCTTCGCACGGCGATTCTTCCGCTTTGCGTCAGAATGACGATACTGCGTGTGTGACCATGTCAATTTATCCTTGACACGCCACTATGCCACGCTGGCTGCCGGCACGAACCCTTCGCCGGGCACGTAGTTCGGCGATTGGTGGCGGAAGTAGGTGTTGTACACATCGCAGTAGCGGCCGCCGAGCGTCAGCAGCCCGTGATGCGTCCCCTCCTCAACGATCTCGCCCCGATCGAGCACGATGATCCGGTCCGCGTGCTCGATCGTCGACAAACGGTGCGCGATCACGATCGAGGTCCTGTCCGCGAGCACCACGTCCAGCCCTTCCTGGATCAGTGCCTCCGTCAACGGGTCGACGCTGGCGGTCGCCTCGTCGAGGATAACGATCGCCGGGTCCTGGACCAGGATTCGAGCCAACGCCACCAATTGGCGCTGTCCCATCGAGACCGCGCGCCCATACTCTCCCACCACCGTCTCCAGTCCATTGGGTAGCGACTCGATCCAGTCACCCTGACCGACGGCATTGGCCGCCGCCAACACCTCGGCATCGCTCGCCTCAGGTTTGGGATAGCGAATGTTGTCGGCCACTGTGCCCGAAAACAGGAACGGCGCCTGCGGCACGATTCCGAGTTGCTTGCGGTACTCCGGGAGGTTGAAATCGCGAATGTTCCGGCCATCGATCAGGAGATCGCCAGCCTCGAACTCGTAGAAACGGGTGATTAACTTGCCCAGCGTCGATTTTCCGGCCCCGG
>JACCUV010000302.1 GCA_013698495.1 Chloroflexia bacterium | reverse complement strand
GTATGCGACCGGAGCCAATCCTTACCTCACGATCCCGAAGAACCTCTACATCATCGGGACGATGAATTCGGCCGACCGCTCGCTAGCGCAGGTCGATTATGCCCTGCGGCGGCGTTTCTATTTCGTGCGCTTCATGCCCGTCGAAAACGGCCGGGCGATCGTGCTCGACCGCTGGCTCCGGGCCCAGGAACTCGACGTGACCACCCGCCAGCATGTGCTCGCCCGGTTCGTGGCGCTGAATGAGCGAGTGAGCGCGCACCTTTCCCAAGATTACCAGATTGGTCACAGCTACTTCATGCAACCCGGAATCGGAGAGACCGGTGGCTTCAACCGGGTCTGGACGCGAGCGATTCAGCCATTGCTGGAGGAATACTTCCATCACCACCGGGAGCGGGACACGATCCTTGACGAAATCCGGCGCGGCGCACTCGATACGGCGCCCACCGCGGAGACGACGAGCGACGCCGACTTCGTCAACGACGTAGCGAGTCCCGCATGATCCGTACTCAGTTGACCGAGTATGTCGATTTCCTGCTCGATCTCTCACCACCGGATGTCGCCCTGCTGCATGGCCACTTGAAGGATCGCTTCGACGTTCGCCCCTCGTTCGATGGCGCCGCCTCCGTCGTGAACCCCGGATCGACCGTTGGCGTCATTCGCCTTCCCTCTGGCATGCAGCTCGAAATCCAGCCCAAGGTTCCGCTACGCAACCTGCTGTGGATGCTTTCGTACGCGTACGACGTGCCGCACCTAATGCTGGATGACACGGTCGAGATCACGAGGTTCGAACAGGTTATCGAGATCGTGGCGGATGCCTTCGCGAGGATGGTGGAACACCGGATCGATTTGGGTCTCTATCGCAACTACATTGAGGAAGAAGCCAATTTGCCCACCGTCCGTGGCCGGATCATGATCGCCACGGATATCCAGCAAAATGTGGTTCTTCGCCACCGGACGTATTGCCGATTCACCGCGTATTCATGGGATCTGCCCGAGAACCAGGTGATCCGGCACGTCGTCCATTTGCTTTCCGGATGGGGCTTTTCGCATCGTCTCACCGGGCGCCTGCTGGCCTTGGACAGCCAGCTCGATGAAGTCGAGCGCGTCCATTTCCGTGCGGCAGACGTGGATCGGTTTGTCTACAACCGGCAATCGCTGGATTACCAGCCGATTCATCGACTCTGCCAGCTCTTCCTGGAAGGGGCTTCCCTGAGCGAGGAGGCTGGCGACCGGTCCTTCGATGGATTCCTGCTCGACATGAATGTCTTGTTCGAGCGATTCATCACTCGCGCCCTGAAAGACCGACTCGGCGCGCCGTTCCGGCTCGATGATCAGGTTCACATCAAGCTCGACCGGGAGAATCGCGTCCAGATGCGGCCTGACCTGGTCGTTTCCCGCGATGGAACCAGGGTGCTCGTGGCCGATTGCAAATACAAGCGGCTCCACACCGGCGAACATCGGCATCACGATCTCTACCAGCTCCTGGCCTATTGCACGGCAATTGAGCTCCGCGAGGGTCTGCTGATTTATCCTCGCCACCTCGCCGATCTGTCGACGCAAATCTCCGTGCGCGGCGTCGACGTGCGATTGCGGGCATACTCGGTGGATCTTGGCGGTTCCACCGGCGAAGTCATGATGGAACTCGACCAGCTTGCCGATCGAGTTCGCTTTTGGGGATCAGGCATCGTGAAGTCGGTTCCCGCAACCAACCATATGGTTTCTCTGGCGGTATAGTCGATGTCGTCGCAATGCGCACTTCCGCTTGGGCGATCCGCGGACTATGCACAGTTGCAGCCAGGACCGGACTGCCTCAGTCCTTCGCGTCAGCCTGGATCTCGATGTCGTGCTTCTTTGCCGCTTTCACGATCCGCTTTTTGATTGTCTCGACCTCATCCTTGTCGTACTTCGCCGCGTTGTCCTGGTGGTTGATGTAACTCCAGGCCGCGCGAATGTGCTTCGGGTTGTCGATCGGGTACTTGTTGTTCACCGGGTCGGCGAACTCGACATCGCCGTACTCCTGGGCGCCGCGCTCCGGTTTGACATCGTCGCGGCGATCGATTCTGGCGCTCATCTGTGTCCTCCACAGTTCCAACAAGTGCGTCAGGACTTCGCGCAGGCTTCCGGTCGATGAAATTACAGCTCGGCCGGGTTCGAAGTTGACCACTCCTGCATCGCCTGGTCGCCCGGGCGATCGAGGTGGACGCTGTCGTCGACGCGCGTCACCCACGCTTGCGGAATCCAGTGGTGATTGTCGTCATCGTCCTTGGTCAGCTTGATCGTGCTGCCGGCGTCCAGATGATCGACGGTCGCGAACTCCATGCTGTTGGAGTCGATCACCGTCATGTGGTCCTTGATCTGGTTCACATCCATGAAAGCTGGGTTCCTTTCAACTAACCGTCACCGCCCCGGTCATTCGGAGTTTAAACGTGCGGTGGC
>JACCUV010000288.1 GCA_013698495.1 Chloroflexia bacterium | reverse complement strand
GGGCTCGACAGTGATGCGGCGCTGGTTGCCTTCGCCGGTGCTTTGCGTCGCCACTTCAGGATGCGAGCGCAGCGCGATGTGAATGACGCGGCGCTCGTTGGGCGGCATCGGTTCGAGCACGATCGGTCGCTTGCTGCGCGCCACCTGCCGCGCAACCCGCTCCGCCAGGCCGACCAGCGACTCCTCGCGCCGCGAGCGGTAGCCCTCGACATCTACAATCACCCGTGTATATGTCTCGATTCCGCGGTTGACGATCATGCTGATCAGGTACTGGATGTGCGAGAGATGTTCGCCACGACGACCGATCAGGTTGCCGAGATCGCGGCCCACGACATCGATGAAGATGGTTGGCGGCTCGACCTCGTCCAGCGGCACGGTCGAGGGGTTATCGACGGCCACAACATCGGCGACCACGCCCATCCGTTCCAGCAACTCCTTGACGACCTCTTTTGCGACGATCTCGTCCTCAGTGTCAACGTGGTCGCTGGCCGGTCGCTGCGGCGGGGCGCCGCGCCGAGAGGGACGATCGTCCGGGCCGGATCGCCCGCCGAGCCAATCGCGATTTGGGCGACCGGGGCCATCTCCCCCTCGTCCCCTCTCGCGGGGCCGCGCGTTGCGGTCTCGCTGCGGCGGGCCGGACGCTTTCGGCGGCGTCTGCTGCATCGCCTTCGGTATCGGTTGCGAGGCCATGCCCCTGGCGGTGACGCGAACCAGCGCCTCAGCATCTTCGTCCGGGCCCGCATCCGAGAGAATTTCGATTTCGACATCGTCGGACGTGAGACCCAACTCTTCCAGTGCCAGTCGGGTGGCTTCCTCGACTGAATACGCCTGGATTTCGACGCTCGTTCGTTGCTGCATGCTCGACCGGCCCTCTATCGTCTCGGGTCACCCTGGATCGTGGTGTACCGGCATCGTTTCGGATACGGGAACGGGCGCGGATCTAGTATCCGTCGTGGGGTTCCCGTGTGGCTGTGTCGCCAGATGATACTGCACGCGACGCGAATCAGGATGTCGCGCTCTTGCGGCGGGCTTTTTTCGATGCCTTGGAATTGGGATTCGGGTCGCGTCCGGGTTGCGCCGAGCCGTTGGTAGACGCGGTCGACTTCCCCTTGAATTTGCTGGCGGCATCGACCCGGTCCTGATAGCTTGAACCTTTGCGAGCGGGTTTGACGGTGGACTCGGCCTCGATCGCCTCGCCATCGTCGGGGGCGGCGGCCTGAGTAGTCGTGGCTCCCCCCTTTCCTCCGCCCGCCTTCTGCTGCTTGAGCGCTGCCTGTCGGGTCTCGGCGTTCTTTTGGGCTTCCTGCATTCGCTTGTTCAGCCAACCCGAGAAACCCTTCTGTTCGGCCGGTTGACCGCTGACAACCATCACATCCTCGATCGGGCGCGGGACCTTGTAACCGAGGCGGCGGTGATCCGGTAGCTCCGGCAGCCACGGGAACCACTCGCCCAGCGAACCCCAACCGGTGATGAACCATTGCTGAATCACGGAGTAGATGCTTTGCGTAGCCCAGTAGAGGACAGGTCCGGAGGCGAACGTCCAGCCGAACAGGATCACCATCAGCGGCATGAAGTTCATCATCGTGTTCATGATTTGCTGCTGCGGATCGGTGATCTTCTGGTTCGCGGGGCGCATCATCCGCGTTTGGACGAACTGGAAAACGCCGGCCAGAATCGGCAGCAGTTTCCAGGGATCAGAGGCACTCAGGTTGCCCAACCAGAGGAAGCCATCGGTCCAATGCCCGACCCCGGATCGTGAGAGCCCGGAAATACCGAGGTAGAGCCCGAAGAAGATCGGGATCTGGATCAACATCGGCAGGCACCCGGCCATCGGGTTGACGCCGTGCGCCTGGTAGAGGGCGAAGGTCTCCTGGGAGGCCTTTTGGCGGTCCGCTCCGTACTTCTTCTGGATTTCCTTGATCCGAGGCGCCAACTCCTGCATGTTCTTGCTGGAGCGAATCGATTTCACGGTCAGCGGCAGAAGCAGCGTCTTGACGATGATCGTGAAGGCGATGATCGCGAGGCCGCCACTGCTGAAGACATTGGCGAGGCTGTTGAGCGACCACTCCATGAAATCAACATACTGATCCCAGACCGGGATGCTGACCGCGGGCACGATCGTGTGGAGGGTCTGGTTCAGAAATGAGGCAAGCAGTGGAACCGATCCTGTTACATCCAGAAGCACGAACGAAGGCCTCCTCCCGCGCAAGCGGGGTGCTGGTGGTCAGGGTTAGAAAGACAGGCGGTACGCGGTTGAATGCATGGCCCCGCGATTCGGACAGGCGAATTATCGGATATGCGAAGGATGGCCAACGTGACCCTGATTCGGCGATGGTCGGATGGAATCTCGCCGTTCATGGAACAGGATCCCAGCCACCCTTGCCGAACGGATTGCAGCGAAGGATGCGCCACGTCGCCAACCGGCCACCCTTGATAATACCGTACTTTTCGACCGCCTCGTAGGCATATTCGGAACAGGTTGGGTGATAACG
>JACCUV010000285.1 GCA_013698495.1 Chloroflexia bacterium | reverse complement strand
AGGTTGCGTCGCTCGACGATCGCATTGCGGTCGAGCCATCGTCAAGTGAACCAAGGATCATTGGCCAAGTTCAGGTTGCCCTTCCAAGAACCTGATGGACTCACCACAACAGTAGTCCGCCTGGATGGCGCGGTTCGTTACCCTGTCAACGCGTGCCAGCAATCACGTGCGTCCTGAGCTGTCCCCTCGACGTGACCCCCACCGGCGCCGCCGTATCCGGCGCCAAGCGAGATCGCGGTGTCCCCGACGTCCCAAAGCGGAGCCAACGGGGTGACACAGTGTTGGGCGAGGGATACGTAGAGTTCCACTCTGCGATGCAGGTCGGGCTCGTCAAAGAACTGCGCGAGCTGCTCGAGAAACACTGCGTCGTTCTCTGTCCAGTACTGGATAGCCGGCTTCTCGCCTGTCCATGAGATTCCCCGGATCGTGAAGTAGTGGAACTTCACTTCATCGACGCTGTAGAGCAGGCGTAGATTCACGGCCATCCGCGAAGCCGGATCGCCAGCCGCCAGGTAGCGTCTGATTTGGGCGACGTTGTATCCGATCTTCCGCCAGGCTTCGACGATGTCGGCATCGTCTGAGTTCGGCGCAGGCGACAGGTTCCTGGCGCGAGCGACCGCCTGTTCGATACGGCCCTTCCGGTCGAAGACGATTCGCCCCTCGTGCAGCCAACCGAGCACCACCGCCTCCTCGGTTCCCTCCAGCCACGCGGCGTCCGCCGCCAGAATACGATCGAGGGCAGCGCTGGTGGTGCAGTAGATTTCGGCAAAGCGGTGGTCGATCCAGGTGTTGACGATTCGGACCGGCGCTGGCAAATCCAGGAGGACGAGGAGCAGGTCGAAGTCGCTCGTCGGCGTGAAGGCGCTGGTTCCGGTCGAGCCCAGAAGCAAAATCCCCTCGACGATTTCGTTCCTCGCCAGCCGGGCGAGGACCTCGTCCAGCGTGACATCGATGGTTTGGGATGGAGTTGCGATTGGCTTCACAGATCTCTCCGATCAGCACGGGCCGAGTCACACGACGACGCGGCCCGGCACGTTCGATTTCGCTCAGTGCAGGCTCCAGATCGGCCGCTACGGGCAGGCTCCACGTCCGCAACGCTGTGAGCACATGCATACTCAATCCCACGCGACGACATCACAGCAACGTAGGTTGGACGGCGCGGTTGGGGCGACTGCCGGATTCGGGCCAGGTGAAGAGGTTGTCGATGTCGAACTCGGTGCGGGAGGGCAACCATCCGGCGCCCTGCGCGACCAACGAGGCATTGCCAGAGGTGGGGTCCTCGGTTTTCGCCACCCACAGTGGAACCCAACCATTTCTGAGGTTTTGCGTGGCCCCGCCGAACGTGCCGCCGGAGCCATTGGCCGAACTGACGGCGACCGCGGCGTCGGCGAGGCAATAGATGAGTCGGTTCCTGCCCATTGCGTTGCCGGCGCTAAAACCAGCCTCCGGCGAATAGGGCGTCATCAGCATCAGCTCGTTCGCGAGCAGTCGATCGCGGTATTGCTTCTTGCTCGCGTTCCGGATCAGCGAGTCGGCGACGATCGCGATCACCGTGCCCTCGGCCGAGAGGGCCCCGGTCGCGGCTCGCTCGTCGACGCCCCGGGCGCCACCGCTGACCACGTTGTAGCCGGCTTGGCTCACGGCCCGGCCAAGGTCTTCCGCCAACTTGAGATCGGCGTCCGGCGCATTTCGCGATCCGACGATCGCCACACCCTTGTTACGAAAATGTCGTATCTCACCATAGCCAAAAATCAAGGGCGGGGCCGAATCCCGCAGGCGTTCCCGGAGTCGCTGGGGATAATCCTCGTCCGAGCGGCCGAGAATCCAGAGTCCGGCGCCCAGCCAGCGCTCAACGGTCATCGCCAGGGCATGGCCGCGATCCAGCAAAGCGAGCAGGCGGTCGCGACCGATTCTGGCGTCTTCCCACGCTCCAAGGATCGCATCGACATCGCCCTGAATGAGGTCTTCAGGGGCGAATCCCTGTTCAGCCAACCAGCGGGCCAGGCTGTTCCATTCGCGCACGTCGAGCGGCGACGTCGGATCGTTGGTGGAGGGAACAATCCTCGCCGTGAGAAGCAGCGTCGCTTGTGTTCGGGGGGAAACCATCAACCGTCTCTCGTTTTCGTCGTGGCCAGAGCAAAGGGAAGGACTGGTCCGCTGCCAGCCTGTCTCAACAACAGCGCGAGTATCGTAAACGTCCAACCGGAATCGACGAGGTCATCGACGAGCAAGACGGCCCCAGTATTCGGGGCGGCGACGATCTCGAATGCTCCGTCCAGATTACGACACTGGTGAACACTGTTCTCCTGCACTTTCTGCGGTTCGGTGTCACGAACCTTGGCGATCGCGTTCACATAGGGCAGGTCGAGCAATCCAGCCAGCTTTCGGGCGAGCTCGGGGACGAGGTGGGGATGTCGCCGGGAAGGGACGCACGTCACCCACGTAAGCGCGGGAGCGGGTTTCCATTGCCGGGTAATGAACGTGGCCGCGGCTTCAATCACGTCATCATCGAAGGCCCCGTTGTGTTTGCCAAGGGCCGCGCGGCCACCCCAGGAGTCGTCGCCCCAGCGGCCGAGGGTTCGGCCCGGCTCGGCCCGGCGCTCCGGTGAGATGCGCGTGGCAAACCCGTAGATTGGCAGCGCGTCTTTCGGGACCTGGATGCGGGGAGAAATCACATCGGCCGCGACTTGCCCGCTGTGCCGATGGGCGAGATGGAGCAGGTCGGGATCGAGTTCGACACCCATGACAGGTTTGCCGCGACAGTTCTCACAGCGACCGCATCGCTCGGGCGGGTTCGGATCGTCGAGCGCTTGGAGCAGGAAATGCATTTGGCAGCCGGGCGCCAGTCGCCGGTAGCGTTGCATCTCTTGCCATTCGGACTCACGGAGGGCAATCAGGTCGTCGCGTTGTTCGACATAATCTTTGCGCCAACGAACGGGAGTGCGCCGCCAGACCCGATCGTCACGGACCACCGGGGCCGGTCGCTGGACCGAGAGGTAGCGCAGCGCATGATCGAGCCGGCCCTTCGGGATATTGACACTGCCCATCAACTGCGTCGATGTCGCGCCATCGACCGCGCCGAGAGCGTTGAGGATGTCGATCACATCTGCGCCAGTGGGGAGCGAGCCGGTGCGGAAGCTCTGGTGAATTTCCGAGTCTTCCGGGCCGCTCATCAGCACGCCAAGGGCGCCATCGCGGCCACGGCCGGCGCGCCCAACCTGCTGGTAGTAGGCAATGATCGAGCCAGGACTCTGGTAGTGGATCACGAACCGGATTTCCGGATTGTCGTAGCCCATGCCGAGAGCGGTGGTGGCGACGAGGACCTTGAGATCGCCGCTGGTGAAGGTTTCCTCGAGCGACATTTTGGCATCGGTGGAGTCGTCGTGGTCGCTTGTGACGATGTCGGAATGGTAGGCGTGGGCGTTGATCCCGCGCGCGATCAGCCATGCGGCAACGCGCTCGGCGTCGTGCCTGGTGAGGGTATAGACGATGCCACGACCGGGCAGGCGAGGGATAGTCCCTGCCAACCAGGCGAGGCGCTCGGTCGCGCTCATCGTGGAAAGCGTTTGCAATGAGAGATTTTCTCGAATCAAGGCGCCGCGCGACACGCGGACGTTGCCGAGTTGCCGTTGAACGTCCTCGACCACGCGATTGTTGGCGGTAGCGGTCGTCGCCAGCAGGGGACTGTTCGGGGGAAGCTGTTGGATGATGTTTGCGAGTCGCTGGTAGTCCGGTCGAAAATCGTGACCCCAGTCGGAGATGCAGTGGGCCTCGTCGACGACAAGGAGGCCGGTTTTCTCGAGCACGAGCGGAAGCAGGCGATCGAGGAAGCGCTGGTTGGCGAATCGCTCCGGCGCAACAAGCAGCACATCGACCTTGTCGTTCTCGATCATCTGGACGAAGGTGTCGAAATGTTCATTCGTGCCGGAGTGGAGAGCGCCGATCCTCAGACCCATGCGTTTGCCGGCCATCACCTGGTTGCGCATCAGGGCGAGCAGGGGAGAGACGATGAGCGTCGGTCCGCGACCCTGTTCGCGCAGCAGTTTGGCGGCGATGAAGTAGACGGCCGATTTGCCCCAGCCGGTGCGCTGCACGAGCAGGACCTTCTCGCGGCGGTTGACGAGGGAATCGATCACGTTCCACTGGTCGTCGCGGAAGTCAACGCCCGGGTCGCCAACGCCGGCCCGCAGAAGCTCCAGGGCGTGATCGCGCTGCGCCTGCCGATCCGGCGAAAGCGGGACAACCGGTTCCGAAGTCATGGGATGCACTTTGGATTTGGCGAACAGGTTCATGGACGAATCATACCGCGAGGATCAGACGTCCGGTTCCAATCAATGAGGTTGTTTCCGCCCGTACCGCTCCAGCATATGCATTCCGTGTTGCTCCAGGTTCGCCGCGGTGAAGAGATTCCTACGGAATGACCGTAGACTCGGGTCGAAACGGGGTCGACCCCTACTTTCCAATGCAGAAGCGGCTGAAGATTTCGTGCAGCACGGCGTCGTCGACATCTTCGCCGGTGACTTCGCCGACGGCGTGGAGCGCGGCCCGCACCGAGGTCGCCAGCAAATCCTGCGGGAAACCTGCTGCCCGCGCTTCCTGGGCGTCGTGAATGTGACGCAAGGCGCGATCGACCGCCGCTCGCTGCCGGGACGAGATCAGGGAGGGCCGGGCCTCGCTGGAAGCTCCTCCGCGAAGGGCGTCGGCAAGGGCCGCCTCCAGATTGCCGAGGCCCTCGCCGGTGGTCGCGGAGACGGCGACCACAGGGGATTCGGGCAGCACTTTGGCGAGCTCCCCTTGATCCACTTGATCCGCGAGGTCGCGCTTGTTGCGGACGATCACGACGGGAGTCCGTTGATCGAGCGGGCGTGCGGCCAGCATCCCGGCGACCGCGAAGTCACCGTCGGTCGGCGCCACCGAACCGTCGATCACCAGCGCGATCGCGGCCGCCGTGGCGAGCGCGGTGCGACTCCGTTCCACGCCGATCCGCTCGACGAGGTCCTCCGACTCGACAATCCCGGCGGTGTCGAGCAAAGTCACGGGAACCCCTTGCAGGTTGACCGTTTCGGCGATCACATCGCGGGTAGTGCCGGCGACCGGCGTAACGATCGCGCGGTCGGCCCGGAGCAAGGCGTTGAGCAGGCTGCTCTTGCCGACGTTGGGGCGTCCGACCAAGGCAATCTGGGCGCCATCGCGCAGCAGCATGCCCGCCGCTGAGCCGGCCACCACATCGGCGAGGGCCTCTTCGGCGGCGGTGAGACCGCGGTTGATGTCGGACGTGTCGATCTCGTCGTCGGGGAAGTCAGCCGAGGCGTCAAGGTAGGCGAGGAGGCTGATCAGGGCAGCGTTGGCGGGAGCGAGGCGGCGGGTCAGGTCGCCACCGAGATCGGAGACGGCGAGGCGCAGGCTCTCTGCCGTGCGCGCTCCGATCACATTGAGCACGGCTTCAGCCTGGGTGAGATCGAGGCGTCCGTTGAGAAACGCCCGCAACGTGAACTCGCCTGGTTCGGCGTGCCGCGCCCCGGCCTCAAGCACGACGCGCAAGGTTTCCCGCAAGGCGACCGGTCCGCCATGGCACGAGAGTTCGACCGTGTCTTCCTTTGTGTAGGTGTGGGGCGCGGCCAGCCAGCCGAGCAGCACCTCGTCGATCGGCGTGCCGCTGGCTGGGTCGATGATCGAGCCATAGAGCAGGCGGTGGCTCTCGGTGGCGGTGAGGTCGACGGTCGCGGCCCGCCGAGCGCCTCGACGGAAAACGCGAGCGGCGATCCTTGCGGCGTCGGCTCCGCTGATGCGAACGACACCGATCCCACCTTCACCGGCGGCCGTGGCGATTGCCGCTATAGTTCCGCTATCGAGCATGGCGGACATCGAGAGGTGCGCTATATTGCATTAGGCCGTTACCTTTGGAATTCAGGGCCACCGTGTAACGAGCTAACTACAGAAGGGTGGCGCCGTGGCTTCGAAGATGACCGACAAAGAGATTTTGGCATACATCGACGAGAAACCGCGCACTGCCCACATCGCGAC
>JACCUV010000271.1 GCA_013698495.1 Chloroflexia bacterium | reverse complement strand
GCGGGGTCCGGGATCGCCGCGGCGTGGCGAAACAGGTCGGCCGTCAGGGCGCGGAGGACGAGGCGAGCGTTTGCTTCGAGCGACGCCTCGGGATCGAGACCGGGGACACGACTTCCGGCGCCCACGTCGGGGCGCCCGGCGAGCGTTTCAGAGGATGCCGGGTTATCGCCATCGGAAACCAAACTCAATTTTCCTGGAATGTCGGTGACGGACGTCAGAAACAGCCGCTTGGTCTTCTTGCGGGCGCCATCGTCGTTGAGTTTGCGGAGAAAGCGCTTCATCTCCGTGCGAGCAACGTCGCGGCGGGTTTCGATCAGTTCAATCAGGTGGTTGATCCCGATCCGCTCCGGTTTGGCGGCCTTCTTGCGGGCGGCGCGAAGGGCATTGAGCTGCACATCGCCGTCCCGAAGCTCGCCGGTAGCGGACCCGATCCGTTTCGCGATCTTGTGCAGCGGTCGAAAGGCGGAGGTCGGAAAGCACTCGGCGCCGACCTCCATCGCCGCCCGCAAACGGCGCGAGGCGACTCGCAACTCATGAAGGTGCTCAGGATCGTTCGAGGTCTGGACGCGAGGCGCGATCTTCCAGACGTCGACCCAGCGGGCGGCAATCAATCGTTGGATCGCGACGCCGAAGTCGCGGGTCGAATCGGGGTTGGCTGCTGGCGAGCGGTCGGGCATTGACCCTCCATCACGATTCGTGGCAGTGGCAGGTGCGCAGTGTTTGCAAGAACCAGCATAGGGGCCGATCGGTCGCTTTTGGTTAACAGAGAGTTAACGATTCCCGTCGCGTCGGAAAGTCAATTGAGACGGGAGGACACCCATGAGACAAGCTCCGGGCAGGCTCACGGCCTCCCCTGCGAGAGTCGGGATCGCGTCATCGGCGCCAGGATGCGAATGGCGCGTCGTTCCATGTGCGGAAAATGCACTTCGTGATAGGCTTTCGGACAAACGCGGCAGGCGTTTCCACGTCCTGTACGAACCAGCAGCGGCGATCAGGATCATCGGTCGCGATTGGCAGCGGAAACGGGCGGATTACACGTGGCTGGAATCTCATAAACACGTCCGCCCGGATTGACGCGGGCGATCTCGGCAGAGCTCGCATTCAGTCAACAGAAGAGGTAGTTTCCGCATGGCTCAAACCGTTCCTTCAACCCCGGATGCGACGACGAGGGCCGAGGTCTCGATTGGTGTGCCAAAAGAGACCGTCGACGGCGAGCGTCGGGTTAGTCTCATACCGGACACTGTTTCCCGACTGACTGGCTCGGGAGTCGAGATTCTGGTCGAGGCGGGAGCCGGCGAGGGATCGTCAATCAGTGACGACGAATATGCCGAAGCCGGGGCAACGATCGTCCCGGACGCGGCCGCGCTGTTCAAGCGGGCGAACCTCATGATCAAGGTTCAGGCGCCCTCGCATGGAGCCCACGGCGGCAACGAAGTCGCGGCGATGCGACCGGAAACGACGCTGATTTCGTTCCTCGCGCCGCTCGTCAATCACGACCTGGTGAAGGCGCTCGCCCAGCAACGCATCACGAGTTTCAGCATGGATGCGGTGCCGAGGACGACGCGCGCCCAAACGATGGACGCGATTTCGGCGATGACCACGATCAGCGGCTACAAGGCGGTGCTGCTGGCTGCCGATCACTTGCCGAAATTTTTCCCGCTGCTGATGACGGCGGCCGGCACAATCCGGCCGGCAAAGGTCCTGATTATCGGGGCGGGAGTGGCCGGGTTGCAGGCGATCGCCACCGCCCGTCGCCTCGGGGCCGTGGTCGAGGCCTACGACACAAGACCGGTGGTCAAGGAGCAGGTCGAGAGTCTCGGCGCCAAATTCGTGGAGATCGACACCGGTTCCAGCGACACGCAGGACGCCGGCGGCTACGCGCGGGCGGCGACGGAAGAGGAGCTGCGTCGCCAACAGGAAGGACTCAATGGACGGATCGCCGAATCGGACGTGGTGATCACGACGGCGCTGGTGCCAGGACGACCGGCGCCGCGCCTGATTCCGGCGTCGGCGGTGGCGGCGATGCGCACCGGCAGCGTGATCGTCGACCTCGCGGCGGAATCCGGCGGCAACTGCGAACTGACTGAACCGGGCGAGACGGTTGTCCGCGAAGGCGTGACGATCATCGGCTTGCTCAACCTGCCGAGCACGATGCCGGTCCACGCCAGCCAGATGTATGCACGCACGATCCAGAACCTGCTTGGCCTGATGATCAAGGACGGCAAGCTCAACCTCAATATGGAAGACGACATCATCCGGGGGATGTGCGTCACGCTCGACGGCGAGATCGTCCATGAGCAAACACGCAAGGCGATGGGACTCGATCCAGTTGAAGCGCCCGCCCCGGTGGCGGAACCGGAATTGGCGGACGATCCGGCCCTGGTCGACGAACCCGTTCCACTGGATGAACCAATGCCGGCGGACGGACCCGATGTGGGGAAAGAACCACAGCCGGTCACGGAGCCGGAACCCGCAATCGAACCAGAGCCAGTGGCTGAATCCGCTCCCGACAAAGACGATGCGGACAAGCAACGCGTCCGGGAGGGCTAGCAAATTGTCGCAGGTTGTTTACGACGGATCCCGCTCCGGCATGTTGAGGACGTCAACCAATGTTGATCGCCGAGTTGACCCTCGGCGAGCCGTCACTCTGAGCGCCAGCGAAGAGTGGCCCCGCTGGATACCGCGCGAAGCGCTTCCGACGAAGTCGGACGCTGAAGAGGCCGAAAGAAGTCGTCCGCTGACGCGTAACAGGTCCTTCGGCTGCGCTCTGGGTGGGGGATTCTTCCTTCGTCAGCGTGACGGATTGGGAGAGTGTCGCTCAGGGATAGGCACAGAACTCGGAAAGACCATGTCGAGCGACTGCGCGTTCGTGACGCAGACGCCAGACTCCGTGAATCTTCGGCGTCTGAACTCAAGGAGGCAGCGAACGTGAATCCGGATTTTTTGATGGGCGCCTATGTGTTCATCCTCGCCATCTTCCTCGGGGTGGTCCTGATCAGCCGTGTGCCGGCTACCTTGCACACGCCCCTGATGTCGGCGACCAACGCGATACACGGGATTGTGCTGATCGGGGCGATGATCGTACTCGGCTCGGTCGATAGCTGGTGGCTGGAGGCGATCGCCTTCGTTGCCGTGATCCTCGGGGCCGGCAATGTCGTCGGCGGCTTTGTGGTGACCGACCGCATGCTCCAGATGTTCAAGAAGCGGACTCCACCAACCAGACCGAATGCAGCCGCGGAGCAATCACAATGATCGACAACTGGCGCGACGCATTCGTCGACCTTGGGTATTTCGCCTCGGCGATCCTGTTCATCGTTTCGCTCAACCGGCTCAGTTCGCCGGCCACGGCCCGGTTCGGCAACCGGCTGGCGATGGCGGCGATGGCGCTGGCCACAGTCGTCACCTTTTTCCTCGATGTGGTCGATCACAACTATGTGTGGATCGTGCTCGGAATCGCGCTC
This sequence comes from Chloroflexia bacterium, assembly GCA_013698495.1. Taxonomy (GTDB): domain Bacteria; phylum Chloroflexota; class Chloroflexia; order Thermomicrobiales; family UBA6265; genus JACCYX01. Next base: position 374 of record JACCUV010000271.1, on the reverse strand, counting down.
GGGGCGGTGATTGGCTATATCCCGGCCAAACGCGTGCAGATGACCTCGATGCCGCAGATGGTGGCGATCTTCAACGGGATGGGCGGCGCGACCGCCGCCCTGATCGCCGTCGCCGAGTTCCTGGGCGTGACCGACATCGGGCGCGGCGCGGTGCTCTCGATCATCCTCAGCGCCGTGATCGGGTCGATTTCGGCGACGGGCAGCGTCGTCGCCTTCGCCAAGTTGCAGGGGCTGCTTCCGAGCCGGACGGACTTGCCATTCAACCGCCAACTGGTGGCGGCCGGGTTGATCGGCGGCATGGTCCTGCTCGGTCTGTTCGTGCTTCTGCTCCAGGGCGGCGCGGGGGCGGAAACGTTGCTGATCCTGACCTTCAT
>JACCUV010000270.1 GCA_013698495.1 Chloroflexia bacterium | reverse complement strand
GTTCGATCGCTGAGCGACGGATCGCGATGCTCGTCGATCCCGCGCTCTCCGGTCTGCCAGCCTTCCTGACTCAGCAGCCCGGTCTCAACTCGGGTTTCATGATTCCGCAAGTGACAGCCGCCGCGCTGGTGTCGGAAAACAAGCAACGTGCGTATCCCGCCAGCGTCGATTCGATTCCGACTTCGGCCAACCAGGAGGACCACGTCTCAATGGCGGCGCATGGCGCTCGCCGCTTGTTGCCGATGATCGACAATGCACAGGCCGTGGTGGCGATAGAATTGTTGACCGCCGCCCAGGGTTGCGACTTCCACGCGCCGCTGCGATCGAGCGCGCCGTTGGAAGCCGTCAAGAGCGTTATCCGCGCCGAAATCCCATTCCTCGACCACGATCGGTTCGTTCATCCCGAGATCGAGGCGGCCATCGCGCTCGTCCGACGCGGCGCCATCGTCCAGGCCGCCGGCGTGTCGCTGCCGACTGTCGGAGATTCGTAGGGGAGGACCCGCGGGTCCTACCATCTTACGTCTTTCTACAACGAGCGCCGCTCACATGTTGTCATTCTGACGAAGGAGGAATCTTCGTCGCAGTCATCCGCCATTCAGGAGACACCTCAATGATCGCCACCTCCCGCACCGACACCTCCCGCGTGATCCGCGCTCCACGCGGGACCGAGCTGACTGCGAAGAGCTGGCTGACGGAAGCGCCCTTGCGGATGCTGATGAACAACCTTGATCCCGAAGTCGCCGAGCGACCCGGCGACCTCGTCGTCTACGGCGGTATCGGGCGTGCGGCGCGCGACTGGCCGAGTTTCGATCGCATCGTCGAGACTCTGAAGCGACTCGAATCTGACGAAACGTTGCTGATCCAGTCCGGCAAACCGGTGGGCGTGTTCCGCACTCACGCCGACGCCCCACGGGTGTTGATCGCCAACTCAAACCTCGTCCCGCATTGGGCGACCTGGGAGCACTTCAACGAGCTGGATCGCAAGGGTCTGGCGATGTACGGGCAGATGACGGCCGGTTCGTGGATCTATATAGGAAGCCAGGGCATCGTCCAGGGCACCTATGAGACGTTCGTCGAGGCCGGTCGACAGCACTACGGCGGCGATTTGGCGGGAAGATGGATTCTGACGGCCGGTCTCGGCGGGATGGGCGGCGCCCAACCGCTGGCGGCGACGATGGCCGGAGCCTCGTGCCTGGCGATCGAATGCCAGCAGAGCAGGATCGAGATGCGCCTGCGGACAGGATACGTCGATGTCCAGGCGACCGATCTCGAAGACGCGCTCGGGATCATTGAAGACGCGCATGGCGAGGGGAAGGCGGTTTCGGTCGCCCTCCTCGGCAACGCCGCCGACGTTTACCCCGAGCTCGTTCGGCAAGGCGTTCGGCCCGACCTCGTCACCGACCAGACCTCGGCCCACGACCCCGGCAACGGCTACCTGCCCCAGGGCTGGACGGTTGAGCAATGGGATGAGATGCGCGAACGCGATCCGGAGGCAGTCGCGACAGCGGCGAGGGCGTCCATCGCCGTTCACGTGCGGGCGATGCTCGACTTCCACGCCCAGGGCATCCCGACCGTCGACTATGGCAACAACATCCGGCAGGTGGCGAAGGACGAGGGCGTCGACAACGCGTTCGACTTCCCCGGATTCGTGCCGGCCTACATCCGGCCGCTGTTCTGCCGTGGGATCGGGCCGTTTCGGTGGGTCGCACTTTCCGGCGATCCCGAAGACATCTACCGCACCGACGCCAAGGTGAAGGAAGTGCTGCCGGACGACGCCAACCTCCATCGCTGGCTCGACATGGCGCGCGAGCGGATCCAGTTCCAGGGGTTGCCCGCGCGGATATGCTGGGTTGGGCTCGGCGACCGCGATCGGCTTGGACTCGCCTTTAACGAGATGGTGGCCAGCGGTGAGGTGAAGGCGCCGATCGTCATCGGGCGCGACCATCTCGATTCCGGTTCGGTGGCCAGCCCGAACCGGGAGACTGAGGCAATGCGGGACGGCTCCGACGCCGTTTCCGACTGGCCGTTGCTGAACGCGTTGCTCAACACCGCATCGGGCGCGACGTGGGTCTCGATCCACCACGGAGGCGGGGTAGGAATGGGCTACTCGCAGCACGCGGGGATGGTGATCGTCTGCGACGGCACGCCCGAAGCGGCGGCGCGGATCGAGCGCGTGCTCTGGAACGACCCGGCCACTGGCGTGATGCGCCACGCCGACGCCGGGTACGACGACGCCATCGCCTGCGCGAAGGAGCACGGACTGGACCTGCCGTCAATTTGAACGAAACTCTCCATACGGTGAACGATGACAGAGATTGACGACAATCAGGAAACTGTTTCCCTGCGGCCACTTACGAAGCACAACTGGACGGAGTGCACCGGGCTGCGGGTGGCCGAGGATCAACGAGACTTCGTCGATACCAACCTCTATTGCATCGCCGAGTGCGCGGTCGAGCCACATTGGCAGCCGATGACGATCTCCTCCGGTGAGACGATGGTCGGGTTCGTTGTCTTTGGTCTCGTCGAGGGTGGGTCGGGCGTGATCCACCACCTGATGATCGATCGCGAGCATCAGGGGCAGGGGTACGGACACGCCGCGATGCTGGAGGTCATCCAACGCCTGCAATCTTTGCCGGCGTGTAGCAGTATTGAGT
>JACCUV010000253.1 GCA_013698495.1 Chloroflexia bacterium | reverse complement strand
CTGCGCTCAGGGCAGGCTCCCGGATTCAAAAAAAAGTGGGTCGCCTGGTTCGTATCGCGGTCAATCCTGGTCCTCCCCTACGAGCGTCGGTCCGTCGCTCTCCGAAACGCGGATGGGCGAGAGCGGGATCGCGCCTACGCCGTGGAGGTTCTCAAAGAGCAGGTCTTCGACCTCGACGTCGCGGCGGTTTCCCATTGTGTCCCGGAACTTCCGCTCCTCGCCGGGATAGAGCACGACAGCAGCGCGGACCCGGGTCAGACCGTCGCGATAGGTATGCATTTTCTGCCAGTCGTTGTTCTTCGATGTGACCATCCCAGCATACGAGATTTCGCCGGTCTCCTCGTCGGTCGATTCCTCCGGCTTGTCCATCCGGAACTTGGCGTCGAACACGACCCAATCGCCAACCGCCGGTTTCCATAGATAGTCCGGACGCAACCAGATCCCTGAATAGGCCACTTTCGTCGAGTCGTAGCGGAGTGTGCCGCGTGCGCCGAATCGGGCCCGATAACCTCCGACCGGCGTCCCGAAGACATCGACCTCGGGGGTCAGCACCGGTTTCTCGTCCGTGGCGACGGCAATCATGTCGATCAACTCGAACAGCACCCAAAGCTCGTAGAGCTTGTCGACGCTCCTCAATTCGATCGCATTTTGCATCTGCTCGAAGATCGGCTCGCGCGAGCGCTGAAAGCGTTGCCAAAGCACGTTGAGCTCCCGGTACCCATCCTTGCGCTGCAACACCCGCGACTGCGTCGGCGTCACGACCATCGGGCCCAGCGGGGCGAAGCGATCGTCCATCGTCAGCATCCCGAGGTGCTCGCCCGCCCCGTCGATCCGCGCCCGCGTGGAATCCGGCACGTCAGCGCCGCGGTACCACACTTGCCTCTGCAGCCCCCGCCAGGCCCCGACCATCCAGCGGCAGATCGCGAGTACGTACCGGTTCTCCGGAGTGTCGAAGGTTTCCACGGGAATCTGCTGCCAGACCCGCTCCGGGCGCAATCGCTCCAGCGGCGAGAGGTTCCGCGTGTCCCGGTAATTGTCGGTGGGCGACGAGTGACCCGCCTGGAGCATGCGGATCATCGATTCGCGGTCGATGCGGCGGACTTCGTGGGGGCGAACGAGTTCGGGATCGCTGGTCAGCTTCTGGTAGGGACGTCCCAGCACGGCCTGGATCGCGCGAATCAGCTCGGCGCCGTGATGGACGAAGAAGTAGTACGTGAACAGCGGGTTAGGCGGGGCCGGCGATTCCCGCACGAGGCGCTCGGTCGAGGCTCCGAGCACGAACGGCATGGAGGCGATGCGCGCATAGAGGGCAGCCAATGTCGATTGCAGGAAGTCGACCGACTGGCGGGGTGTCTGGAACTTGCTGGCGATGACTTCGACGTGGACCGCGTCGCCCCGCTGGCCGAACTCGTCGAACGCGCGGATCGTGGCCAACCCGAGCTGGTTCTCGAAGCGGATCAGGTAATTGCCGCTGCCCGCCGGTTGCTGGGTGAACGTCCGAGAGCCGACCCGAACCTCAGTCGCCTCGGGATCCACATACCAGTAGTCGGCCCACTCGTGGACGACCCAGCGGGCGGGCACGAGCCGCGTGGCGAGGTCGTCCGGCACGGCGCCGATCGGTCCGCCGGTGAGGGGATATGGCGCCTTGGGAGGCGATGCCTCGGTCAAAAGCAGCAGTGAGACATCGATTGTCGTGTCCATCGCCACATTGTGGTGGATTGAGGCGGTGGAGGCAAGGCGCGGGTGGCAGTGTCACGGTCGTACAACCCCGCCCATGCGTCGGCCGGGTGCGGTATGCGACCGGGGTCCGTCCCTGAGAGCAAAGTGCGGCTTCATGCGTAGGTTTGCGACTACAATCCGCTCATGACCTGACCGCGATTGCGCCAGATGCGAGTGACGAACATGAGCACTTCCCCCGCAACGACGACAATCGACCGCAAGTTGCTCCGGCGCGAAGGACTGCGCCATGTCAACGACCGCAAGCCCGGGTTCACGCGCACAAAACGCGGCACAGGCTGGTCGTTCCACAATGCCGATGGCGCCCTGATCGCGGACAAGGACGAAATTCAGCGGATTCGATCGATCGCCGTGCCACCGGCCTGGACCGATGTCTGGATTTGCCCCTGGCCCACCGGTCACATCCAGGCCACCGGTCTCGATGCGCGCGGTCGCAAGCAGTATCGCTACCATCCCAAATGGCGCGAGGTGCGCGACGACAACAAGTACCAGGGCATATTGGCCTTCGCCGATGCCCTTCCCGCGATCCGCAAACGAGTCGAGCACGACATCGCGCTTCCCGGTTTGTTGCGCGAGAAGGTGCTGGCGACGGTCGTCCGGCTGCTCGAGGTCACCCTGATCCGCGTCGGCAACGCCTCGTATGCGAAGGAAAACGAATCCTACGGCTTGACCACGATCCGCAAGAAACACGTCGCGCAAAAGGGGAGCGACATCCGCTTTCGATTCACCGGGAAATCGGGCAAGGAGTGGGACCTCTCGGTCAAGGATCGGCGGATCGCCAGCGTCGTGCGCAAGTGCTCGGAGCTGCCGGGGTACGAGTTGTTCAAGTACGAAGATGACAATGGCGAACTGGTCGATGTCACGTCCGCCGATATCAACGCATATCTCCAGGAAATCACCGGCGAGGAGTTCACGAGCAAGGATTTCCGGACCTGGGCGGGCACGGTATTGGCGGCGATGGCGCTCGACGAATTCGACGCCTTCGATTCCAGCGCCGAGGCGAAGAAAAACGTGGTCAGCGCGATCGAAACAGTCTCAAGGCAACTGGGCAACACACCGGCGATCTGCCGCAAGTGTTATGTCCATCCGGCGATTCTCGACTCGTACCTCGATGGCGAGTTGGCCGGCACGATCGGGCGGGAAATCGGCAAGAAGGTGCGCAACGAGTTCGGCCAGCTTTCGGCCGAAGAGATCATGGTCCTCGCCTTTCTCAAGAAGCGGTTGTAGGCGGGTGCATGGTGTTCTGTTGTGCCCGAGTTGCCGCCCGCTTCACCGCACGACGCAGGGGTGGTCCGCCCGGCTTCAACGCGTCGGGATGCCAATCGAAGCGGGAGGACACGCAGGTCCTCTCCTACGAACAGGCGGGCCGCTACTCTTCGTCGGGGATGTAGTTGTTGAGGTCGGCGATCGTCAGCAGGCGCTCGTAGTCGGGCTGCCAGAAGAGCTTACTCAACTCCACCCCGATCAGCACCTCGTACACCAGCACCAGTTCCTCTGTTTCGCCCGGGGACACTCCTACTTCACCCTCGGATGGCACAAGTTCCGCCTCATCGTCCGCATCCGCCCACGACCGCCCGTAGAGGAACCCGTCGATATCCTGCAGGCGGAAATCGTCGGCCCGCAGGATCAGGCTGCCCCGCGATCCGAAACTGGTCACCTCGACGATGATCGCGACGTAC
>JACCUV010000247.1 GCA_013698495.1 Chloroflexia bacterium | reverse complement strand
ACCACAAGCGGATCACGCGAACATCGAAGTTCCTGGCGCACGATGAGAACAATTCGGTCAAACCGGGCGATATCGTTCGCATCGAGGAAACTCGACCGCTTTCCAAACGCAAGCGTTGGGTTGTGCGGGAGATTATCGAGCGCGCAGTCCAGATTTAGGTTTGGAAACGGCGTACGAGCAGCGGGCAAATTCGGCGCCCGAAGGATAGTGAACGGTGATTCAAACGCAGACCCGGCTCAAGGTAGCCGACAACAGTGGAGCGCGTGAGATCATGTGCATCCGCGTGTTGGGTGGCTCCTCCCGGAGATGGGGCAGTGTCGGCGACACGATTATCGCCTCGGTGAAGGTCGCCCAACCGAACGCAGCCGTCAAGAAGGGTGAAGTCGTGCGCGCCGTGATCGTGCGGACGGCCCAGGAGTATGGACGGCCAGATGGCAGTCATATCAAGTTCGACGACAATGCGGCAGTGTTGATCAACGCGCAGGGCGCCCCTCGCGGCACTCGCATTTTCGGCCCGGTCGGCCGCGAGTTGCGTGAGCGAGCGTTTATGCGAATTGTGTCGCTTGCCCCGGAAACACTGTAGGGATCGACGATGAGGAAGATTCGAACCGGCGATCTGGTGCTGGTCACCAACGGACGCAACAAGGGTCAGCAAGGCATAGTTCGCCAGAACCTGATCGAGCGCAACCGCGTGGTGATCGAAGGCGTCAACATCGTCAAGAAACACATCAAACGCGGACGCGCTCGCCAGGCCGGCATTGTTGAAGTCGAGGCCGCCTTGCACGTTTCCAACGTGGTTCTGGTTTGCCCGACATGCAGCCAGCCAAGCCGGGTCGGTGTGCGCAGGAACAGCGACGACGCGAACGAGCGCTTTTGCAAGAAGTGCGACGCCACGATTCCGCGGCCGAGCGCCTGAAGCGGGCTCGTCCGATGAACTGCCTTCCTCAGGCAGCAGTCAAACGGGGAACGAATAAGTCGAACGGCGACCTGAGTGCCGCTTCGGGCGGCAGACCAGGTGAGAACGCCGAGCAACGGTATGAGAACCGGATTCGATCCGGAATGAGGTGTGTTATGGCACGAGTGCGCGACCGCTACAAGGACGAGATAATACCCGCCCTGGTCAGCGAGTTCGGTTACAAGAATGTGTATCAGGCGCCAAGGCTCGAAAAGATCGTGGTTAACGTCGGTCTCGGTGAGGCGGTCCAGAACGGACGGGCGCTCGATGCCGCGGTCAGCGACTTGCGCTGGATCACCGGCCAGGCGCCGGTGGTGACACGAGCAAAAAAATCGATCGCGGCCTTCAAGCTGCGAGCGGGTATGCCGATCGGCGCGATGGTCACGCTTCGCGGCGAGCGGATGTATGAGTTCTACGATCGGTTGACAGCGATTGCGCTGCCCCGGATCAGGGACTTTCGCGGCGTGTCGGCGAATTCGTTCGATGGCCGCGGCAACTACACCCTGGGTCTTCGCGAGCAGTTGATGTTCCCGGAAATCGAGTACGACCAAATTGACAAGGTGCGCGGACTGGAGATCAGCTTCGTGACGACCGCTCGCACCGATGAGGAGGGACGAGCCCTGCTCGCCCATCTCGGGATGCCGTTCGCGCGTTAGCGAACGATGGAGGAACCATGGCGAAAACGAGTTCGATCATCAAATCTCAGCGCACACCGAAGTTCTCGACGCGGGCGCACAGCCGCTGCAAAATCTGCGGTCGACCGCGAGCTTACATGCGCAAGTTCGGCGTTTGCCGAATCTGCTTCCGGGAGTTGGCCTCCGTTGGACGCCTGCCGGGTGTAACGAAGTCCAGTTGGTGAGCGCCAACATGAGATTGACGAATCATCGCAACAACGGAGAACGCGACGCATGAGCGTGAACGACCCAATCAGCGATATGCTGACCAGGATCCGGAACGCGGGAATGGCCAAAAAGTCCGAAACAACCATGCCCGCCACCAAAATCCTTCTCGCAATCGCGGCAATTTTGAAACAGGAAGGCTATATCGATGACTTTTCGGTCGTCGAGAAGCGCCCCCAGAACCAGCTCATCGTGAATTTGAGCTACGCCTCGGACAAGACGCACGTGATCCGCGAGATCAAGCGCGTGAGCAAGCCTGGTCTGCGAATATACGCCGGCAAAGATCAGCTTCCCCGCGTGCGCAGCGGTCTTGGGATCGCGATTGTGAGCACTCCGGAAGGCGTGCTCACCGGCTACGAAGCGCGCAAGCGCGGAATCGGCGGCGAGGTGCTTTGCACCGTTTGGTAGGCAGGTGGGTGTCGAACCCAAGCCTTGCGGCGGTGTTTGCCACCGGAACAGGAAAGTGCAATGTCGAGAATTGGTGTCAAACCGATTCCCGTGCCCAAGGGCGTAGATGTCCAGATCGGCGCCGGGAACTCGGTCAAAGTCAAAGGTC
>JACCUV010000241.1 GCA_013698495.1 Chloroflexia bacterium | reverse complement strand
GGAGTAGGCCACTCAACGCGGGTATCGCGATGCGGGTTTGTTACACTCGACACGTGAAATGCAGGACGCCCGACGACTGGGGCATCGGGTGGCGGTGATTTCCGGACAGCTCCAGCCGGATCGATCTCCCGAGTGACACTGCTCTCGATTATGGCCCAGAGAGGTACTTGCGTGAATCATCCAAACGAGAATGGCGCGAGCAGCGACGTCGAACATGACGGACAAGTCGTCTCCGAGACCGACCACGTACCGCCTCTCACCGATTCCTCCCGGCATGGCATGCAGTCCGCAATCGAGCGATCGGTCCTGAAGGGCGACGATGTGGGCGACGTGAAGGCCGTGCACGTGAACATGGAGCGGTCCGGCGCCGACCAAATCGAGGCCCAACGAGTGACACTCGATCACTCTGGCGTGAGATCGCTCATTACCGAGTCCGCCGAGCTGATCAACTCCGGTGCGCTGCGCCTGAACGCAGACAAGGCGGCTTTCGACAAATCGTCTGTGTTCCTGGCCAACGTCAGGGAGACGCGGATCGAACACTCCAAGGTGGGGTTGGCGATCGCGGGCGAAAGTACGATCGAGAACGCGGGTCCGATCGGGGTATTTGTTGCCGGGAGTGTAGAAGCCACCGGCGATGTCAATGGTGCGTTGTTGGTCGCTGGCAAGGTTTCGGCCGGTGGCGATGTCAACGTCACCTTCACGGCCATCACTGCCGGTGTGCTTGGGGCAGCGTTCGCGGCCACGCTGTTTGGGTTGCGCCGCTTGGTCAAACGCTGAGTCCAACGTGCGCTTCGGCGCCAGGATGAATGGAGCAATTGCGATGGGGTTAGTGGGTGGATTGATGAAGTTTGTTGTCGGGGGAGCCGCGGGAACCGCCGTCGGCTTGGTTGTCGGCAGCCTGCTCGCGCCGCAAAACGGTGCGGAGCTCCAGGAGGAGACCCACCAACGGCTCTCGGACGCCAGGGCCGCGGGAGCCGAGGCCGAACGCGAGACTGAACGTGCCATGCAGGACCGGTTTCGCCGGCGCGTGGGTGATCCCGCGGCGTTTACGCCGGCGGCAAACCATGGCAACGGTCACCAGGAGTGACGTGGATTGGTTGCGGGCAACTCACCTGGAAGCATGACGATGACGAAACCGTGATGCGCGAGATCGCCGGCGCCGGATACGACGGGGCGCCAGGTCCGATCTCGATGAATCGCCCCGCCGGTGAGGTCGTGAGCTGGTTTGCCGGGTTTGGGCTGAAACCGGCTCCGCCGTACTTCAGCGCCCGATTTTGGGATCCCGCTGCAGCGGACGGCATCCTCGGCGCCGCTGGCCCCGTCGCGACATATGTTCGCGAACTCGGTTGCACGGAGTTGTACGTTGCGGCCGAAGGCATCGAGCACATCGCCCCATCGGGCAGGACGCGCGGTGAGCTGGCCGGTCACGTCGTCGCGGCGGATGCGATGACGGAAAAGGAGTTCGCTCAATTCGCGGCCGTGCTGGGCAGGTTTGCGGATGCCACCCTCGCCGAAGGCGTCACCGCGTGTTTCCACAACCATGTCGGTACGGTAATTGAGACAGCCGACGAACTCGCGACGTTGCTCAGTCTTGTTCCGGGCGATTCGCTTTGGCTGGGTCTCGACACCGGGCACATTGCCTGGGCGGGCGACGATGCCGTGGAGGTGTGCCTGAACTATCTGGACCGCATCCGGACACTCCACCTGAAAGACGTCAATGGCGCGATCCGTGAGCAGGGGGTGCGAGAGGATTGGGAGTACGGGCAATTCACCGCGGCCGGCGTATTCGCAGAGCTAGGCGAGGGCGTCGTCGACTTTCCGGCGATCCTGACCCCGTTGTTCGACGCCGGGTTCGATGGTTGGCTGATTGTTGAAACCGACATCACGATGAAGTCAACGGCGCTGGAAAGCGCCACGATCAGCCGCGACTATCTCAGGACATTGGGGCTGTAGACCAGATGCAAGACAAAGCACCGGGGTTCATGTCGCACATTGGCCGCCACAATGGTCGGCCACGACCAGTTGAGTGTGCCGGGCGCCTCGACCGATGACGTGGCGGCCTCCGACAGTCGGCATCGTCGGCGCCGGGCAGCTTGCCCGCATGACGATCCAGGCCGCAATTCCGCTCGATGTTCGAATTGTGCTCCTCGCGGCGGACGTTGACGATAGCGCCGCTCAGATCGCGCCACGTGTGATCGTCGGTTCGCCCGACGATCGCGAAACCCTCAAGGATCTGGCGCAGCGGAGCGACGTGATTACCTTCGATCACGAGCTTGTTAACCCGGCCACGTTGGCCTGGCTCGAAGCAGCCGGGCATCGGGTTTGGCCCTCATCGTCGACCATGGCCTTGGCCCAGGACAAGCGTCGACAGCGGCGGGAGCTGGGCGATGCCGGTTTTCCAATACCGAGCTACGCGAACATCGATTGTCTCGACGCATTGCTTGCGTTTGGCGAGGGTCACGACTGGCGGGTCGTGGTCAAGGCTTCCAGCGGGGGATACGATGGACGCGGTGTGTGGATGGTCGACAGTCCCGCCGAGGCTGAAGCGGTTTGGCGAGGCGCCGAGTCTTCGGGAACGGTGCTGTTGGCGGAAGAGCGATTGCCACTCGACCTCGAGTTCGCCATTCTCCTGGCGCGAACGCCGGGTGGTGAGATTGCGGTCTATCCGCCGGTGGAGACCGTGCAACGCGATGGCATCTGTCACGAATTGCGTGTTCCGGCCCGTATCGACGCCGATCTCGGAATGAAAGCGACGCGGATTGCCCGGGAAATTGCCGAACAGATCGGGATGGTGGGGATCCTGGGGATCGAGTTCTTCGTTTCGCGCGGCGAACTCTACCTCAATGAACTGGCGCCACGACCGCACAATTCCGGTCACTGGACAATTGACGGCGCGGTGACGTCGCAGTTCGAACAACACTTGCGGGCGGTGCTCGATTTGCCCCTTGGCAGCCCCGAACAGACTGGTCAGGCAATCGTCACCCTCAATCTCCTTGGGCGAGGGACGGCCGATGACCCTCGGTTCCGCCTGGCGGAGGGTCTGGCGGCTGGCGACGCGCACGTGCACTTCTACGGCAAGGAGGCACGGGCCGGACGCAAAATCGGGCATGTGACGGCCATCGACAACTCGATCGAGGCGGCCTCCGTTCGCGTTTGGGCAGTTCGGAATGCCTTGTTCGATGTATCCGGCCTTTAGCGTGGGAAGGAACCTGGAGTCAATGAGCAACGAACCGCCACGGATCGGGATCGCGATGGGGAGCGACTCCGATTTTCCGACGATGCGGGCCGCAATCGATGTACTTGTTGATTTTGGACTCGAGTCCGAGGTGCGAATTCTTTCAGCGCACCGCACGCCGGACGAAATGTTCGCCTGGGCGCGATCGGCGGCGGATCGCGGGATTGCCGTGATCATTGCCGGCGCCGGAGGCGCCGCGCACCTGCCGGGTATGATTGCATCCGCCACACCGCTCCCGGTTATCGGCGTACCGATTGTTGCAACCGCGCTCGCCGGAATCGACGCCTTGCTTTCAATCGTCCAGATGCCTGGCGGCGTGCCAGTCGCCACCGTCGCGATCGGGAACGCCCGCAACGCCGGCCTGCTGGCTGTCCGCATCCTCGGCGCAACCGAGCCAGATCTCCGCCTGGCAATGACAAAGTTCCAGCAAGGAATGCACGACAACGTCGTTAAGAAGGATCGGGAAGTGCTGGCCCGATTCCAAGACCTCCTACCAAAACCCCCTGAATAAAATCGCTGCACTATGAGACACTTCCGAGTGCGCAATCCAAAACGACATCGTCCGGCGAGCAGGTCGCCCGGTTCCACATCATCGCGACCGCCACCCAATTGGAGTCGGAACACATTCGCGGCCATAAAGGGACTCTGGTCAACGCGAGGCAGCCTGCGATGGATGGATCGGCGGGCAAGGTTGAGACTGGTGGGTTCCTCATGCACATGGATGGACAACCGGGGAAGGGTTTTCGGTGAGCGACCCCGACGACGCGAGCGATCGCCAATCGGACGACCGGTTCGCGGAGAGCGCGCTCGATTCGTTCACGCTGAAGGGTGTCGAGCGGTACACGATGGCTGAGGCCGCAAAACTCAAGGGCGTCTCTTATCACACGGTTTCGCGAGCCGTGCGCCAGGGCCGGCTTCCCGTTGTCCGCCTTGGGAGGATGGCGCTGATTGGCGGAGAAGACCTGGAAAACTGGCATCCCATGCGAGAACGGGCGCCAGCCCGCTTTCGGCAGGCGCCGGAACCGAGCGTCGTCCCCGGGTCGGTGATCCTCGATGAAGCGCTCGGCGAGCGTCTGGAGATCGCGCGTCAGCTTTCCACCCTGTTCGAGGTCATACATGCCGCCTCCTCGGAACTTGAAATGGGTGCGTTCGGTCAGCTCCTGAGTTCGAGGTTCTCGACCATTTTCGGTCTCTCCAGGGTGTCGATGTGGGTGATCGACCCCCAGGACCGAACCGCTGAGCGGATCGCCACCGTCGGCCCGAAGGTGTCGTCGGCGCCAGACACCGTGGATATCTCAAGTGGCTACGCACGATTGACGTCGTTCATCGACCCTGGCAATGCGCGCGTCAGTCTCGATCCTCAATCCGAATACCCGGACGTTGCCGGGTTGGTAGAGTCCACGCCAAGCGGCCCGATCCTGATTGTGCCGCTGCGGGTCAGGGGCCGCACGATCGGCGGAATGTTCGGAGACCGTGGAGGCGACAACCTCGCCCTGAGCCAAGATCAACTGTCGCTGGCGCAGGTGCTTGGCAATCAAGCGGCTCTTGCCCTTGATAATGCAATGCTGCTCAAGGACCAGCACTTTCGAAACGTTCAGCTTTCTACGATTCTCGATCACGTACGCGATCTGGTGCGCGCGTGCGACGCCAAGGGCCGTCTGACACTGATCAATCGCGCCGACAGGCTGTTCGACAGCGAAGGCGCGGACCCTGAATCGGGATCGGACGCAATGGAGAATCCCGAGGTTCTCGAACGTCGGGAACTCGATGGCTCCCTGATCGATCGCGAGCACCACCCGTTGGCTCGCGCCCTACGCGGCGAAAGTGTCACGGATTGGGAGTATCGGGTAACGCGCGTCGATGGACGGGTCCAGTTGGCTCAGGTGAGCGCCCGGCCGCTGTATATCGACGGCGAAATCACCGGCGCGGTGTACATCGGCCGCAATATCACTGCCCAACGAGAGGCCGAGCAAGCCGACCGCGAGCGTGTTGCCCGCATCGAGCAGGCAAGTGCGCGAGCTTTGGCCATGGCCGATATGGTTATCCATATCCTCATGGCTCCGAACGCGCGTCAGGCCGCCGATATCGCGCTCGATTGTCTTTGCACGCAGCTCGGCGACAAGGCTGGATTGGCCTGGGTCGTGCGGGAGGACGGTGGTTTGGAAGCTGTCGCCGCGCGGCGCTTTCCATCTCCGCTCGACCTACCCGCGATTCACGATCCGATCTCGATTTCAACCACGATTACCGCCTTTGCCAGAACATCGCCGTTGGTGGTCAGCGTGGAGGAAGCGGGCCGGTCGGAACGCCACGTCATGTCGCTCGTGAATGCCTCTGCCCTGCTGGTGACGCCCCTCCAGATCGACGATGAACATCTGGGAGCAATTTACATCCTGCACGATCTTGCAGATCGATTCGACGCGGAAGACCTGACCTTTGCCGCCACTGTCGGCAACCAATGTGCCCACGCGATCGATCGGATTCGTCTGTACAAACGGCTTGAAGGCACCCAGGCACGCCTGCTTGGCGTCATCGAACAGATGCCGCAGGCCGTGCTCATTGTGGATGCCGCCAACGGGTCGATAACTACCGCGAACGCGGCGGCCGGCGCGCTGTGGGGGATGTCGTTGGAGGAGGGCAGTGTACGCGCCGACTCCTTGCCCGTCCTCGATCTGAACGGTCAGCCATACGCCGAGGACGAACACCCGCTGACGATGAGCATTCGCACAGGTGAGCGATCGGTTGACGAACTCCTCACCCTGAAGCGCGACGACGGTCGCCTCGTTGACGTGATCGCCCGCCACACACCGATAATTGGGGCCGATGGCATGGTGGTTGGAAGCGTGAGCGTGCTCCAGGATCGTGCCCAGTTTCAGTTGGTCGACCAATCAAGCGATCGATTCGACGACTCCATCCTCGACGAGTAGGTCGATTTGAAGCCGATCGCCATAGCGACCATCTCGTTGTCGTAGGGAACGTCGACTGTTTCTAAGCCTGGACTGCTACTCGGGCCTGCGACGCCTCTTCCGACAGCGGGAGGGTGCGTTGGGCGCCTTCCGGGAACGTCGCTACAGACGCCTCGATGAAGGCGAGGAAGAGAGGATGCGGGCGGTTCGGGCGGCTCCGAAGCTCGGGGTGGAACTGGACACCGACAAAGAATGGATGACCGCGAAATTCCATGATTTCGGCCAGGTGATTGTCTGGCGAGGCGCCACTGACGACCATGCCAGCGGATTCGAGCAGGTCGCGGTACTCGTTGTTGACCTCGAACCGGTGGCGATGACGTTCCTGAACGAACTCGTCGCCATAGGCTTCCGCCGCCAAGGTTCCCGGTTTGAGCTGACACGGCCACAAGCCAAGTCGCATCGTCCCCCCCATTTCGACACCGTGCTGACCGGGCATCAGGTCGATCACGGGATGAGGCGTGTGGGGATCGATTTCGGTCGAATTGGCTCCCTCCAGACCGCAAAGGTTGCGGGCCACCTCGATCACCGCCATATGCAGTCCATAGCAGAGTCCCAGATACGGGATGCCTCGCTCCCGGGCGAACCGCACCGCATGCACCTTGCCTTCGATTCCGCGCGGTCCGAAGCCACCGGGGACGACGACGCCGGAGACCTTGCGCAACTCACGCTCCATCTCCTCTCCAGAGGCCGTTTCGGAATTGATCCAAACCACGTCAACATCGACGTTGTGATGGAGACCGGCGTGCATCAACGACTCGGTGACGCTCATGTAGGCGTCGTGCAGTTCAACATATTTGCCGACAAGGCCGATCCGGATCATTTGTTTGTCCCGCTTGATGTGTTCGACCATCTCGCTCCAGGCATCGAGATTGGGTTCGACCGGGAGATTGAACCGGTTGGCCACATAGGCCCCAAGTCCGGCTTCTTCAAGAATCAGCGGGACCTCGTAGATCGTGGAGGCCGTTGGCATTCCGATCACGGCCTCCGGTTCGACGTCGCAAAATAGCGCGATTTTGTCGCGTGTTTCATCCGGGATTTCGCCATCGGCGCGGCAAACGATCACATCCGGCTGAATACCGAACGAGCGCAGCTCGCGAACGGACTGCTGTGTTGGCTTGGTCTTGAGCTCTCCGGTGACCCCGAGCCGCGGGAGCAGCGTGACATGAATGTAGAGGCTGTTGCCGCGCCCGACATCGCGCCGCATCTGGCGGATGGCCTCAATGAACGCCTGACCTTCAATGTCGCCGACAGTGCCGCCGACTTCGACGATTACGACATCGGATTCGTGGTGGCGCGAGGCGAGCTGAATCCGGTGCTTGATTTCATTGGTGATGTGCGGAATAACCTGGATCGTTCCGCCAAGGTAGTCGCCCCGACGCTCCTTGGCGATCACGCTCGAGTACACCTGACCGGTGGTGACATTGGATGCCCGGGACAGGTTCTCATCGATGAAGCGCTCGTAGTTGCCGAGATCGAGGTCGGTTTCGGCGCCATCGTCGGTGACAAAGACCTCGCCGTGCTGATATGGCGACATCGTTCCCGGATCGACATTGAGATAGGGATCAATCTTCATAATCGAGATGCTGGCGCCGCGGTTCTTGATCATTCGCCCGAGCGATGCCGTGGTGATTCCCTTTCCCACCGACGAAACGACGCCCCCGGTCACAAAAATGTATTTCGGCATGCTTATCCTCCCCGCTCCCGGAAATCGATAGTGACGAATACATTGGAAATGTCAGCGCCTGACGGCTTCGCTATCCGGATTCAGGACGACCAATCGCATCGTTTCACTCAGATCGGAACTCTTGATCGTGAGCTTGTCTTCCGGCTCGGGAATCTCGACGCCGAGTTTCTTGCAGAATTCCTGTACATCGCCGAGGGATCTGTCGCCAATTTCCGTGGCATAGCGCATTGGAATCACGAGTCTTGGGGCAAGCGACGTGACCAGATCGGCAGCCATTTCGTAGGTCAACCCTTGCTCGCCGCCGATTGGCGCCAACAGGATGTCGACATCCTCAAACGACTCCGACTGCGCCTCGGTGAGCGTGTGTCCGATGTTGCCGAGATGACCGATCTTGAGACCTTCGACTTCCACGATGTACGTTGTGTTATATCCGAGTTCCGAGCCGTTCTTGTTGTCCTGATAACTTCGGGCTCCGGTCACGAACACGTCGTGCATCTCGTATTCGCCGGGACCTTCAATCGTCCGGAACTCTGGTCGGATTGCGTTGAGGTTCTTGCCGAGCGGATCACCGGAGATGGTGACGATGTCGGCGTTGTGCTTGCCCATCCCGTAGCCGGTCGAGCGATCGACCGGGTCGGTGACAATCGTCGCTTCCTTGCCCTTGATCCGAAAACAGGTGTGGCCATGCCAACGTATCTCAGCCATTAATTCACGTTCCTCCGGGCACCTTTAGAGTCCGGCCCGATCGCGCCGCAATGCATCCCAATAGTTTGGTCAACCCTCGCGCCAACATAGCGTGGCCCGGCAGGATGCTGAGCGCCGTATTCGATTCATGTGGGGAATTGGGAAAGGATGGAGTGCGCCGAATGACGTGGGTCTTTCCGCAGCCTCTTTCAATGTACCACAGTGGCGGCAAAGCGCGTCACTCAGGCAACCCAGCTTCCTCGCGGAGCGTATTCAGGGTTTGTCGGATCACGTCGTAGTCGTATCCGCGCCGCGCGAGAAATCCGCTCAAACGACGCTCTCTGACGGCCGGCTCGAGTCCGCTCAATTGACGATCCCGCATTCTCGCGATAGTCAGGGCGTCTGTCAGTTCGTCGATCCCGCTCTCGTCCAGAACCACGGACATGATCTCCGGGTCGATGCCCTTGGCCCGGAGTTCCTGAGCTAGCAGGCGGGCTCCTCGTGGTCGATGAGCGCCACGATTCTCGATCCAGCGACGGGCGAAATCCGAGTCATCGACATAATGCCAGTCGCGTAGCTTGTCCAGCGTTTGCTCGATCGTCGCCTTCGGGTAACCGCCCTTGCGCAGTCGCTGCCGAATCTCGCCCTCGGAGCGCGGCCGGTGGGCGAGGAAGTGAAGGGCCGCATTCGTTGCCTTGTGGAGTTGCTCGCGCGCCAGCACATCGGCCAACGCCGCTTCGTCGAGAATCCGATCCTTGTCCAGGCCGAAATCGGTCGCGACATCCCGGGCGAGTCCGAAACTGAACTCGCCGTCGACGAAGACATTGACGCGATCGGGATCGTGCGTTTGGGATTGAATTGCTGTGACCGTGCCGGGTTGCGGATCGAGCGGCGGTTGCTCAGCGTTGTCGGTTGTTCTTCGACTTCGCGCGTTAGTACGCGATGACTTCGGGGTCGTCATCGCCGTCTTTGCAGATGGGGCAATCCTGTGGCAGGTAGGCGGGATACAGGTCGTTGAGGAGACCGAACACATCGTGGGCATGAAGCGACTTCTCGGCCCCGGCCCACAAGCAACCCACGCCCAGGACCTCTCCGCCCAGCCCATGGATCTCGTTATCGAACCGTTGAATCGTTTCTCCGCTAATCATCACGTTGTCAATCAGGAGGATGCGCTGATCGACGATCAGGTCGTGCAGATTGTCGGCTATGCGTCGTGCGCCGTCGGGCATCGGCGTGGCGTACACGAGCTTGGCGCGCGGTTCCATGAAGTAGGCGACCCACTGGGCGAGACCGGCTCCCCAGATGCTCGGCGCGGCGACCGTATCGATTTTCGACGTGAAGAACGCCTTGGCCAGCGCGTAGCCCATCCGACTTGCGACTTGGGGATCGGCCAGGAGTCGATCGCGGTCGAGCAAGGCAGCGCTGTGGCGACCGGAGCGGTAGGAGAAGTGCCCCTCTCGCAACAATTTGTACTGCTTGAGATTGGTGACGATTGACGGGTCGAGCGAGGTTTGAGCAAGCATCTCGATTCACCTCCTGTCGAATCACGGCGCTGATTGGCCGTTGTCATTGGCCGGTTCGTCGGGCAGTTCAGGCTCCGCGCGTATCGAGACGCCTGATCATCGTTTCCAGGTCTGAAGCCGATGCCTCCGAAAACGAGCCTGTGGAAGTCCGCAAAGCGTTTTCGGCGACATCGTGATAGTGGGCAACCCGCGCGGTGGCGCGAGTCTGAATGTCGTAGTCATCAAGAAGCCGCAACACTTCCGCGACACCGGATTCGTCGATTTCATCCATATCATACAGAGTGGTGAGTCGTTCGGCCTGTTCTCCCGCGGCAGATTCAAGCAACATGAGGATCGGCAGTGATTTTTTGCGACGGCGAATGTCGTCCGCCTGATCCTTGCCCGTCGCCTCACACGCGCCCCAGATGCCGAGGATGTCGTCGCGGATTTGGAACCCGATGCCGAGCGCTTCGCCCAGATCGCCGAGGCGACTTGCCGTCGATTCGGTGGCTCCGCCGACAATCGCCCCCGCCCAGGCTGCGTAGCGCATGATCGCGGCTGTCTTGCCGCCAATCATTGTCAGGTACTCATCGGTCGTCACGGTGGCCTGGCGCTCGAACTCAAGGTCCAGCACCTGACCGCGCACAATCGAAATCGTGGCCTGGTTGAATTCGTCTATCAAGTGGAGAAGCGTCTCCGCCGGGACGCGAGACGTGTCGGTCCTCAGCAGCGCGCACTGTGCGGTGGCGAACAGGACATCTCCTGCGTTGATTGCTTGGGCATCGCCCCAGATCCGCCAAACCGTGGCGCGGTGACGTCGATTGGGACTGCGATCCTGGATGTCGTCGTGAATGAGGGTGAAGTTGTGCAGCAACTCAATTGCCGCCGCCAGTGGCGCGGCCAGGGCCGGCTCGCCGGTGGCGGCAGCGCAGCTCAGAAAGGCGAGTTGGGGGCGAATCCGTTTGCCTCGCACCGCTTCGCGAGTATCGGTGTCGGTCGCGTCGCCAGCGGCGTCGATCCACCCAAGGTGAAACCGGACCATTCGCGAAAGCAGGGGAGCCTGGCCTTCGAGTTTGTCTATAGAAAGGTGAAGCTCACCTTCAAGCAAGGCCGTGAAGTCTTGCCTGGCGCTCGTTGCAACGTTTATGACACTCATCTCCTCGGCGGTCCCGGATTACATGCCCTCGCGAATGTAAGCACTCGGGCGGGTATCGACCACCAAAGTATGCCCTGTTGCATTCGTTGGTGTGTCGCCGTGACGCTGTAGACCGGTGCGAGGATGCGGCGTTGTGCCGAATTCCTCGCGGGTCGGTCGGATGTACAGGTCAAAATGAATCCAGACAGCCCCGATATCCTGTAGAATAGATGTACGGAATGAGCAGAAGACTCATCCGGCGGGCGAATTGCCGTGTTGGCCACCATTTGCAGAATGTGCGCCAGCAATTCCTCGTCAACCAAAAGGATCTAGAGCCGATGCTTATCTACATTCTCTTCATGATTCCTGGCCTGCTGTTCATGTTGTGGGCGCAGAGCAAGGTGAAAGGCGCCTATCACAAGTATTCCAAGGTCGAGAATTCGGCCAGGGTGACCGGAGCCCAGGCGGCCCGGCGCGTGCTTGATAGCCAAGGGTTGCAGGATGTCCAGATCGAGTCCATTCAGGGTGAATTGACCGACCACTACGATCCGCGCTCGCGCGTACTGCGGCTTTCCCAGGGCGTGTACAGTGTGCCCTCGATCGCGGCGATCGGGATCGCGGCTCACGAGGCCGGTCACGCGATTCAGCATGCCAAAGCCTATGGGCCGCTCAAGGCGCGGACCGCTATGGTGCCCGTCGTGAACATTGGCTCCAACCTCGGCTTCGGTGTGCTGTTCCTTGGGCTGATCATGAATCAGGTCGGATTGGCCTGGATCGGCGTGGCTCTCTTCGGGTTGGCGACACTCTTCGCGCTGATGACGCTTCCGGTCGAGTTCGACGCCACGCGCCGCGCCAAGGAGGCGTTGGTGCAGGTCGGCCTGGTCGACTCCGGTGTCTCCGGCGGTCAGGAAAGCAAGGGCGTCTCCGCCACGCTCGATGCCGCCGCGTGGACGTATATCGCGGGTTTCGCGGCCTCGATGCTGACGCTGCTGTACTACGTGATGACGGTCATGGGCATGCGTCGCGATTAATCAAGGTTCAGTCGCAATCGTCGCCCCGCCCGGCCAAGCCGGGCGGGGTGATTGCGTTTCGGCCGGGCTATTGGCCGGAAAGTTCAGTGTGCACCGATTCAAGCGCGACCAAATGCTGGCTGATTTCGGTGAAACCGGCTCCCATCGTGTTGACGGAGAGGTGGGTGATGCCTTGCTCCCGCCACCAGGCGTACGATCGTTTCCAATCCTCAGCAGTGGTCCCCGCCACCGAGATGCGCGGCTCGATCCCGAATATCGCCGGGTCCCTTTCGCGCACCTGCAGCTCGTCACGGATGATCGCCATCAACCGCTCGTAGGTCGCTTGCGATCCCGAACTGGCGAAGAATCCGTCGGCCAGGCGGACGGCGCGGCGCACCGCCACCTCGGCGCTGCCGCCGATCCAGAGCGGGATCGGTCGTTGCACCGGCATCGGGGCGAGACCGGCATGCTCGATCGTGTGCCAGGTTCCTTCGTAATTGACGATCGGGTCGGACCACAGCGAGCGCAGCACCTCGATCTGCTCCTCGATTCGTTTGCCGCGGTTGGTGAATTGCTCGCCCAGGCCCCGATACTCGATATCGTTCCAACCGATGCCGACGCCGATTCGTGTCTTGCCGCCGGTGAGCAAATCGAGCGTGGCCGCCTGCTTGGCGACGAGGGCAGTTTGGCGCTGGGGCAGAATCAACACTCCCGTCACCATTTCAAGATCGGGCGCGATCGCCGCCAGGTAGCCGAACAACACGAACACTTCGTGAAACGGGCTGTTTTCGTCGTATCGGTTCACGAGTTTCGGATGGTGTGCTTGCTGGCTCCCGCTGAGCACATGATCGTAGGCCAGGATGTGTCGAAACCCAAGCTCCTGAATCCCTTTCGCATATCGCACAATGTCGTCCGGATCGGCGCCAATTTCGGTCTGTGGAAATACCGCGCCGAATCGAATATCGTCCCCTGAATCGAACAATTGCGAAGAATGACTTTCAGACACAGACACCTCCCGCGACATTCGCACGTTAAGCTTGATGAACGATGAGCAGGCGCCCGTGCGCACCTCACGTCTAATCGAATGTGCCGCCACCCAACGGCGCAAAGCTGCTACACATTGGATAGTATCATGACCATTGACCAGCCAAACCGAACCCAACTCCCTCAGGTCAACCATCCAGGTCCGCAACGGAGAATCGGGAGACGTTCGTTTGTTGCCGGATCGATCGCCGGCAGTCTGTACGTGCCGACCCGGGCCGTCCTGGGTCAAACTTCGCCCCCGATCGAGCAACGAGGCGACGAGCCCACCCAGCCAGCGTCTCAGGTCGTTGAGCCGGAGCCAGTTCCCACAATTTCGGCTGACGAGGATGCTCAGGCCATTATCCAGGCCGTGGGCGGATCGAGCCTGCGTTACTTTGCCGAAACCGGGCACAACCTCGACGAACCATTCCTCACGGCCTGGGCGAGAGAAGGCGGCGAATCCGGTCCCGGCATCCCGATT
Source organism: Chloroflexia bacterium (assembly GCA_013698495.1). Lineage (GTDB taxonomy): Bacteria > Chloroflexota > Chloroflexia > Thermomicrobiales > UBA6265 > JACCYX01. The sequence goes on along the minus strand of JACCUV010000241.1, from coordinate 1,091 downwards.
TCCGAACCTCGGTTCATGGAGGATGGCGGTGTCATCCGCCAGGATTTCGAAACCGTCGCCTACATCTACAATCCGAATCTGGAGCAAGGCGCGCTGATCAAGGTCGACAACGCTCGCGCGAGCCAGACGTTCGCCAACGACCCCGCTTTTTTACCAGCGCCGCCGACGCTCGGCACGTCATGGTTGGTGACCGCCGACGAAGGATTACGTCTTCGATCCGGTTCCGACATTGGCGCGGCGGTGATTGCGGTGCTGCCCGACAACGCGGAGTTTATCGCCGCCCCGGGCAATCATGCCGATTGGGCGCCTGGCTACGTCGATGGATTTTCCGGTTGGGTGGCTACCGAGTTCCTGAGCACAAGGCCCCGGTTGGCTGAGACCGACGCCTCCAACTGGCGACTCGACGTGTGGGAAGGCGCCACGCTTGGCGAGAGCCATGTGCGACGCGAACCCACGACCGCAAGTCCCTCCCTGCGAACACTGCCCTACCAGACTCCAGTGACGATCGTCGACTGGGTGCGAGGCGAGCCCGTCGTGGACAACCAAATCACCTGGGCCCAGGTGGAGGACGGTTCGTTCGTGTATGCCCGGAACATTGGCCGAACCGCGCCGGTGCAACCGCCTCCGCTTCCGGCCGACGCGCCCAGCGAAGGACGCTGGATCGACATGCACCTGACCCAGCAGCTATTGGTCGCCTACGAGGGACGTAATCCGGTGCGCACCGTGGTGACAACCACGGGAATGCCGGGTTGGGAAACGCCTCCAGGCTTCTTTCATATCAACCATCGCGTCGCCAACGAGACGATGGAGAGCGGCGCCATCGGAGCCGAAGAGTTCTATGTGCTCAAGAATGTGCTTTTCACCCAGTATTTCACCGATCGTGGTCACGCGCTGCACTATGCCTGGTGGAAGAACGCGGAAACCATCGGTCGACCAGGCAGCCACGGATGCCTGAATCTCCTGCTGGAGGATGCCCAGTTCTTTTGGGATTGGGCGACGATTGGCACGCCGGTGCTTTGCCGCACCGTCTGAACAATCGCCCGCGGAGCGCTGTCCTGACCTCCTTCCTCGCGAGGCTGAGCAACGAGCCG
>JACCUV010000223.1 GCA_013698495.1 Chloroflexia bacterium | reverse complement strand
GCACCGGGGTGCGTAGCGATGGGTCGGCCTTGCGGACTTCCTCGTAGGTGGCGGTCGCCTGCTCGAACCGCCCGGGATCGTCCGCCTCGCCGGTCGCCAATTCGTACACACCCATGATCCGCTGCGCGGTCCCGTATTCCGATACTGGTCGGCGTACTTCTCCAGTCGGCAGTTCGACTGGCAACTCACCGTGATCGGGCACCGAGGAGCGATCCGGAACCTGACCCGGAACCTGCGGCGACCATGTCGCGCCTGGCGCCCCGGGTACGTTGGCGCGATGCGGATCGATCGGATCCCCGGGCCGAGTCGCCTGTTTCAGGACAAATGCCATTTCGAGGTCTCCGTTAATTCCGAGTGTCTGCAGGTGCGAAACGCGGCTCGCATGCTCGTCGCATTCTAACAGGCCAGCACGGTCGGTTAACGTCCGCGCGTCGCGCGCAGAGGGGGACGGGCCAGCCGCCGCAAGGTCACGATCACCGGTCCCCCATACGGCCGGCAAGCTGTGGCAATGCGCCCTCGGATGGCGGTCGCGCGATGATCAGGCGAAACACTCCGAAGAACCGCGTCGACTCACGCTCCACCCGAAACCCGAGGTCGTGGACAAGCCGATCAGTCGGCCGGTCGAGATGACACCCGAGCATTCGCACCTGGAGCGGCGTCAGCGCCTTCTGCATCGCAATCAACAGCGGATTCCTGGCCCGCACGTGCTCCAGCAGCACGATTCGCCCACCCGGTTTGCAGACGCGAGCCATTTCCCGCAGGGTCAGGTCCGGATCGGGCGCAGTGCAGAGCATCAAACTCGTGGTCACGGTGTCGAATGTTGCGTCCGAAAAATCGAGGCGCCCGCTATCCATCCGCCGCAACTCGAGCGGGAACGGCGCTCCCCGGGCAACGTCCCGCGCTACGTCGAGCATGCCGTTCGATAGGTCGACACCGGTGAACGAGGTGATCTTCGTGTTGTCGGCCAGCAACCTCAGAGTCGGACCCGTGCCTGTTCCGACTTCCAGTACGTCGCCGCGAAGCTCGCTCGCCAGGGACGCTCGCATGTGCTGGCCCATCAGCACCCGCTCAACCAACCCCTGGCGCCGATCCCAGGTCGGCGCAATCTTGTCGTAAATTGCTCTGACACGGTCGAGTTCAGGATTGACCTGGTCCGGCATCGACGCTCCTCGTACTCCACGGTTCTCGACTACTCTGATAGCGTCAGCCTACACCTGATGCCGATGGAGGAGCGCCGATGCCCACCCGCGATTCGAAGAGCAGGAAGTCGTCCCACGCCGGGGTCAAGTCCCAACTCGACGCCCTGAAAGCTCTCGACCACGATCCCGAGGCTCAGGCCGAACTCGCGATTGCGTATATCCGAAAATCAACAAATATGGAGATCGTGCGTCCAGCCCTGAAGGTGCTCCAGGCCCGGGAAGATCCCGCCCTGCGTCCACTGCTGCACGAGACCTACGAACGGTGCGAGCGATCGCCGATACGCGACGATTCCGGCGGTGTGGTCCGCGCCGCGATCGTCCGCGCCCTGCAACCAATCATCCATGTCGACGATCTGCCCTTGCTCGAGCGCGCCCTCGTTTCCTATCAGATGGTCGGTCTGTACGAAGTCGCCGCCGAGCTGCGGGCGGTCGCGCTGGTCGCCCTCAACGATCTCGATCGCGACCTGGCGGCCCTGTACGCGGCCCGCTTCCTGCACGATCCCCAAAACTCGAACTCCGGAGAACCGGCCCTGACCGCGATTCGCCTGCTCGCCGCCCAGCTGCAGGTGGCGACCCTGTTCGGATTCGCGGCCTGGCCCAAAGCCGGGTCGGAGCTGATCGCCGAGTCGCTGCGCAATCTTGCCGACCTCCCCGCATCGATGGTTCCATTCCTGATCGGTCAGTACCACGAGAGCGACGATGAGCAAATCCTGCTCGGGCTCTACGACCTGTTGCTGGGGCATCCGGCGCGGACCGAATGGCGATACCAGATCGAGCATTTCCTAAGGCACAGCCGGCTGCTCGACCTTTACGGGCTGATCGTAATGCAAGTGGTCGTGACCCGCGATCCCGAACTGATCGGTATGCTGCGTGAGTTGGAGGCCGAAGAGCGCGAGCCTGTTCGTCTCGGCCTGCTCCGCCAGGCCCTTGAGCACGCATAAGACTTGACTGGCGCCGAACAAATGATGGCCCGCCCGCGGAGGAACGGGTGATGCACATTCTTGTCAGGGAAAACGGGTCGTTCCGCACGCCCGTTCTCGTACGGGCGGACCCCGGCACAACAGAGATCTTGACGGGAAACAGGCAGGGTCGTCCGCCCCGCTTCATGCTGGCCATTCGGGCTGACCGCCCAACGGTCTGATGCGAACCTCGGACAATCGGTGGGCGAACCCGGCGCCATCGGCGATCGTACGGGCGGACAACTGGCTCGACAAGACCCGGGTTCGCCAGATCCGATTCGCGGTCGAGCCAGATCCGCCCGTACGAGATGCGTATGTGTTCGCCGTGCCGAGACATCATACCTGGGAAATGTGCATCCGGCGTTTCGTGGGGAAGGACCTGTGTGGGCTCCCGGAGATTCACATGCAATGCTTCGCGGGCCGGCACACGGGCCGGCCCCTGCGAGATACACCGTGGAACCCGGCGAACGGCCCCGCTGTTGACACAAACCACGCTCCGTGAAAGACTGCCCCAATCGTCCAAACGAATACCGGTGAGAGACCCAATCTCTGTCCGGCGCCAACGAATGGAGCCCACAAGGTGAGCACTCGCGAGACCATCGACTGGAGCGTTTTGAGCGGACCACGCGTCAGCCGTCGCACACTACTGAACGTCGCCGTCGCCAGCGGGGCCATTGCCTACGCGTCGCAACTTGCCGGCGTCGCTGCCGTGCCCGCACGACCGAACGCATTGTCGTTGCGCCAGGATCCTGTGCAGGGCGGCACGCTTCGCTGGGGGTTCGGGCTCGGTCAAATCCCGACCCTCGATCCCGCCCAGGTCAACCTCGGGATCGTTGCCGGGGAACTGCTGTCGAACCTCTTCTCGGGTCTCGTCCAGTTCGACGAGGAACTCGGGATCATCGCCGACCTCGCCGAAGAGTGGGCCGTCTCCGAAGACGGGCTCGTCTACACCTTCACCCTGCGCCCCGGTCTCACCTTCCACAACGGCGACACCCTCACCGCGAACGATTTCATCTACACCTACGAACGCACGATCAACCCCGATTTCGCCTCGCCCCAGGCGAACAAGCTCGCCTTGATCACCGACATCCAGGCGCCCGACGACACCACCCTCGTCATCACCCAGAGCGCGCCCAACGCCCCGTTCCTCGCCGTCGCCTGTAGCCGGGGACCGGGACGCGCCCTCGCCCCAATCTCCAAACGCGCCGTCGACGAGATGGGCGACGACCAGTTCGGCCTCGCGCCGATCGGCTGCGGGCCATTCATGATCGATCCGGAAACAGTCGAGGTCGGCGGCGGTTTCGAAATGAACGCCTTCGAGGGCTGGTACGGTGGCCGCCCGCCGCTCGACAAGGTCGTTGTGCAGTTGGTCGCCGAAGCGTCGACGCTTGTCAGCGCCCTCGAAGCGGGTGATGTCGACATGGTCGATATCGTCCCGCTCATCGGCTACGACCAGCTGGCGGCCAACGATGAATTGACCCTCGTCGAGGCGGCCGGCACCAACTGGGAAGCCCTGACGATGAACCAGGCGCGACCGCCATGGGACAACGTCGATGCCCGGATGGCCGTGGCCAAGGCGGTCGATCGCGACGACTTGAACGACAAGGCATTCTTTGGACGCGCCATCCCGAGTGTTGGATTCATCGCCCCCGCGTTTGGGTGGGTCTACCGTCCGCCCGAAGAGGTCGACGATCCGCAGGCCTTCAATCTCGACGAAGCGAAACAATTGGCCGAAGCGGCTGGGCTGGCCGGGCTGCAGCCCGGTCTCATCGGCACAGCGGACGACCAGCGCGTTACGGAAACGCTTCGGAACCAGCTCACCGAAATTGGCCTGGACATCCAGCTCGACCAGATGCAAACCAACGCCTACGTTGAACGGCGCACCGCCGGCGACTACGACATGGTGATTCTCGGCAGCGTGGTCGACGCCGATCAAGATGATCGCTGCTGGAACTACTTCCATTCCACCGGACCATCGAACTCCTATGCCTACAACAATCCGGAAGCCGACCGGCTCGCCGATGCTCAGCGGCAATCGAGCGATCAGGCGGAACGGGCCGTCCTGCTTCAGGAACTCCAGGCGCTCGTCGCCGGTGAGGCCGTCTACGCCTTCCTCTACCACTATCCGGACGTGACTGGGTTCTACACCTACGTGCAGGGCTACAAATCGATTCCGGAACAGCGATACCTGGAAACGATCTGGCTCGATCAATAGGGACGAATCCTTGCATGAATCTGCACCGGCTAATTGGAAGATCCCGGCGGAGAGGCGCGCTGACGGGCGCAGGGGCGAACCAGGATCGGCCGCATCCCGCATCTCCCCCGGTCAGCCGCGGTCGATCCGTGTGATCGTCCGGTGCATCGGGGTGGCGTGAACCGGGTCAACACGATCCAGGCGGGGCACATTGACCCCTGCACGTCGGTTTCGTATCGCGGGAACGGTCATTATGTCGGTTCACATAACCCTCGCAGGGCGCCCCACCGGTACGTGAGCAACCGGCGGGGTGGCGGGAGGCGCCACGTTGACTCAATACATCATCCGCCGCCTGATTCACAGCGTCATCATCGTCTGGGGATGCGCCACACTCGTCTTCTTCCTCCTGCGCGCGATTCCCGGCGACCCGATCATCCAGTTACTGGGGCCGGAGTACACGCCCGAAGCGGCCGACGCCTTGCGCGCCAAGCTCGGACTCGACGAGCATGTTGTCGTGCAGTATTTCCGGTGGATGGGCAACCTCCTGCGCGGCGACCTGGGAACATCGATCACCGGTGTCGAGAGCGTACGCAGCGCGATCCTGACCGGCCTGCCGCGAACCATGAGCATCGCCGCCCTGGCGTTCCTGATCGCGACCGCGATCGCTATCCCGGCGGGCATCATGGCGGCGCTGCGCCGGAACTCGTTCGCCGATTTCGCGGTGAGCACGGTGGCCTTCGTCGGCGTCAGCATGCCGAGTTTCTGGTTCGGCATCATCCTGATCCTGGTGTTCTCGGTCGAGCTGAACTGGTTGCCATCGCTCGGCTACGCATCGATCTCCGAAGACGGACCCTGGGAATGGTTCAAGCACCTGATCCTGCCCAGCCTGGCGATCGGCGCCGGCTACGCCGCGATCCTGATGCGATTCGTCCGCGCCGGGTTGCTGGAAGCGCTCAGCAGCGACTATATCCGGACCGCGCGATCCAAGGGCCTCACGGAACGGCGGGTGGTGATCGCCCACGGACTCCGGAACTCACTGATCCCGGTCATCACCGTCGCCGGCATCCAGGTTGCGCTGCTGCTCAGCGGCGCCGTGGTGATCGAGACGGTCTTCTCGATCCGGGGCATCGGACGCCTCCTCGTCGGCGCCATCTTCGACAAGGACTACCCGATGGTCCAGGGCGCGATCCTCGTGGTTGCCGTGATCTTTGTCTTCGCCAACCTGATTGTCGATATCGCCTACACCCTGATCGACCCGAGGATCAAATATGACTGACGCCTCCATCACCCCGGCGGGGGAGTTGTCGTCTGTTGCCCGCCCGACCAGATCGAGCCAGAATCGCTTCTGGCGACGACTTCGCAGTGAGCGCAAGGCCCTGCTGGGACTCATCATGGTCGCGCTCCTCGCCCTGCTCGCCAACTTCGGACCGTTGCTGGCCCCCTACGATCCGGGCGCCGACGACTTCGACCTGTTCTCGCCACCCAGTCTCGATCATCCATTCGGCACCGATTCCTTTGGCCGGGACATCCTCAGCCGGATGGCGGCCGGCGCCCAGGTCTCGTTCACCGTCGGCATCTCGGTCGCCGTCCTCTCGATGGTCGTTGGCGTCACGCTCGGCCTGATCGCGGGCTATTTCGGAGGCTGGCTGGACAGCCTGATCATGCGCTTCATGGATCTGCTGTGGGCGTTCCCCGAAATTATCCTCGCGGTCGGCATGGTGGCCGTCTTCGGGGCCGGCATCCGCAACATCATCATCGCCGTCGCGATCGCCTACATCGACGATTTCGCCCGCATCGTGCGCGCCGAAGTCCTGCGCCTGCGGCAGGAGGAATACGCGGTCGCGGCGCGGTCGAT
>JACCUV010000221.1 GCA_013698495.1 Chloroflexia bacterium | reverse complement strand
AGTCGCGCGGCCACGTCGCGAATCGTGTTGTAGACCTCGGCGTGGCGTTCGTGTTCACCGTGGGAGAAATTGAGCCGAAACGTGCTGACGCCTGCCCGAATCATTGCTTCGATCGTCGCAGGGTCCTCAGATGCGGGACCGACGGTGGCGACGATCTTGGTGAGCGGATGCCTGGCGGCGTTGACATTCATGCTTGTTCCCCGTACGGGTGAATGAATTCGATTGAATCCGGACATTCGCCATTGTGGCACAGTCGCCATTACCTCTTCGTTGCAGGCGCTATTTCCCACATCGGGTCTCGAATTGCGCCGTTTGTCCCGTATAGTGGGAAATGTAAGAGTCCAATCGCGGAGGCACAAGACTGCATGCCGAGTCGACGTCGCCGGTCCGAAGCCAGGAGAGTACATCCGCCATCATGAGCAAAGTCAGAACGAGGAAAGGCGAGTACGTACCCGCAACCATCGAGTCGGTCCCAGACGCGCCGCCCAACGGTCGTGAACCGGCTGACGCCATTGGCTTGGTGGAACTCGCGCCGGATCTGTACCTGAATCGTGAGTTGAGTTGGCTGCAATTCAACCGCCGTGTGCTGGAAGAAGTCTCGGAAGCCTCGACGCCATTGCTCGAGCGCGTCAAGTTCGCGGCGATTTTTGCGGCGAACCTCGATGAGTTCTTCATGATTCGGGTCGCCGGAGTCAAGCGCAAAGTCACCGCCGGCATCGTTGAAGTCGGTCTCGACGGTCGGACCTCGATTCAACAACTGACCGCGATCCAGAAACTTTCCCAGAAGCTGAGTTCGGAGCACTCGCGTCTGGTGACGACTGACCTGATCCCGGAACTCGCGGATCAGGGAATCGCGATCGTGCCCTACCGCGACCTCGGCCGCAAGGATCGATCCGCCCTGGCCGAAGTCTTCGACCGGGAGGTGTTCCCGGTGCTCACCCCGCAAGCCGTGGACCGTGGCCGGCGCTTCCCACACATTTCCAACGACAGCCTGAACCTGATCGTGGTCCTGCGCAGCGATGGCAATGCCCGATTCGCGCGTGTCAAGATTCCGGCGCTGTTGCCGCGCCTGATCCCGATTCCGAAGAGTGATAGGGCGCTCACTGGCGCCGTGTTGGCCTCCCCGGATCAATGGGCTGAATCTGCTACCGTGCGATTTGCGTGGATCGAGGAAGTGATCGCCGCGCATCTGGATCGACTATTTCCAGGAAGCAAGGTGGTCGCATCGTACCCCTTCCACCTCATTCGCGATTCGGACGTCGAACCCGACGAAGACGAAGACGACTCGGCAAATATGCTGGAGATCATGCGCGAAACCCTCGCCCAACGTCCGTTTGGCACGGTTGTGCGGCTCGATATCGACACGTCAATGCCCCCGGCAGTGCGGGACTGGCTGCTTAATCAGGTTCACGCCACGTCACGGGACCTTTACGTGATCGATGGTCCGCTCTGCATCGACAATCTCTTCGAACTGGTCAAACTGGATCGTGCCGATCTCAAGGATCCGCCCCTCCATCAGTCTCCGATGTTTCCACCGGATCATGTGCTTCCGCTCGTTCCGGGCGCCGACCACCCGGACATCTTCGCTATCCTGCGAGAGCAGGATGTCTTGCTTCACATGCCCTATCAATCGTTCAACACCGTCGCCGATTTCATCAGGGCGGCGTCGACCGATGTCGATGTGGTGGCGATCAAGCAAACGTTGTATCGACTCGGCAAGGACTCGCCGCTGATACCCGCCTTGACACACGCCCGCGACGACGACACCCAAGTCGCGGTACTCGTCGAACTCAAGGCCCGTTTCGACGAAGAGAACAACATCTCGTGGGCGCAAACCCTCGAGAAAGCCGGGGTGCATGTCGCCTACGGTCTACCGGGGCTCAAAACGCATTGCAAGCTGACATTGGTCGTGCGCCGGGAAGCGGACGGTCTGCGGCGATACGTTCATGTTTCCACCGGCAACTACAACGCCAACACAGCCAGGGTGTACGAAGATATCGGTCTGCTCACGTCGCGCGAAGATATTGCCGCCGATGTGTCTCAACTCTTCAATGTGCTCACCGGTTTCGCCCCCCATGTGGAGTACAAGTCGCTCTGGATCGCGCCGGGCGAAATGCGGCAAAAAGTGATTGCCGCGATCCTCGAAGAGACCCGGATTCATCGTGAACATGGGAACGGTCACCTGATCCTCAAAATGAACTCGCTGGTCGATCGGGACACGATCCGGGCGCTCTACACCGCCTCCCAGGCTGGCGTCAGGATCGAGCTTATCGTGCGCGGCATTTGCTGCTTGCGTCCGGGCGTGGCCGGGGCCAGCGAGACGATTCGGGTGATTAGCCTTGTCGGCCGCTTCCTTGAGCACAGCCGCGTCTACTACTTCCACAACAACGACGCGCCAAAGGTGTACATCGGGAGCGCCGATGTGATGGAACGAAACTTCGACCGGCGGGTGGAGGTTGTGGCTCCGGTGGAGTCGCCGGAACTGGTTGAGCACTTGCGCCAGGTGGTGCTTCAGAGCTATCTGAAGGACACCGTCAATGCGCGCGAGTTGCGACCTGATGGCTCGTACCGCGAAGTCAAACCTCGTCATGGCGAGGGTCCATTCGACGCCCAGAGTTTTTTTGCGACGTTCTATCGGCAGGGGTCCGCGGTGGGACAGAACCATCGCGAACCGGTCGCCGAGTCGTTGTAGCGGATCGGCAAGTGAGCAACTGAAACACAGGAAATGACGTGTGGGGACGCAAGAACCATGATATTCAACGATCCCGAGCGTATTCGCGCGCTGACGCCGCTGAACCCGTTCGAGCGCTCGTCGGACGGCCGCCCCCAGGCGCCTGACGACTTGCTGGAGCGGCTCAAACTGGTCACCAACGACGAAGCGTGGGGCGTGCTTGAGCGCGGTCACGGGTATCACTTTCAGTTTGAAGGCGATTGGAAGGTGCACTTGCAGCCGGATGTGCCGCTTGTCGGTCGCGTCGTCACCGCTGCCTACGTCCCACTGCGACCGGACTTCAACGACGTCGTCAAGGCGGATGGCGCCGCAAACGGTCGTACCGGCGGGCAAAACACCTGGATCATCGACCAACTCCAGCCCGGGGACGTGCTGGTGGTCGACCTGTTCGGCAAAGTGGAGGATGGCACCTTCATTGGGGACAATCTCGCGACCGCCGCTCGGGCCCGCACCGGTACGGGGATGATCATCGATGGCGGCATCCGCGATTCAATCCAGGTAAACGAGTTTAAGGATTTCCCGGTGTACTGCCGTGGCGTACATCCCAGCGCGATCTACGACGTGACGCTCCGCGAGGTCAACGGTACGGTGCGGATCGGTAATGCGACGGTTATGCCTGGCGATGCCGTTCTCGGCACATCGGCCGGGGTCACCTTCATTCCGCCTCATCTCCTGCGGGAGGTCGTCGAGAAATCCGAAGACACGCGCCAGCGGGATGTCTTCGGCAAACTGCGCCTCGCCGAAGGCGCCTACACATCCGGGGACATCGACGTCTCCAACTGGGCCGCGCACATCGAAACCGACTACCAGGTATGGCTGCCAAAACAGTCGTGAGCTTTGCCAGGGGAACAGCAACGTGACAGACGCTCAAACTGCCAAATCCGGGCCCGCCATTCCACCGGCCTGGCCCCCGTTCGGCGGTGACGACGCGATCCGGATTCGCAACATCCGCGTGATCCTGACCGCGCCGGACAACATCCGGACCGTGATCGTGAAGGTCGAGACGACGGAACCCGGTCTGTACGGCCTCGGCTGCGCGACATTCACACAACGACCGCTGGTGGTCAAAACGGCGATCGAGGAGTATTTACGGCCGTTCCTGATCGGACGTTCCGTGCACGACATCGAGGATATCTGGCAGGCGTCGTACGTAAGTTCGTATTGGCGTAGCGGGCCGGCGCTGAACAACGCGTTGAGCGGCGTCGACATGGCGTTGTGGGACATTAAAGGCAAGATCGCGAACCTGCCGCTGCATCAACTGTTCGGCGGCAAGGTGCGTCAGGCGGCAGAGGTCTATGTCCATGCCTCAGGCGGTGATTTCGACGAAGTCGAGGAGAACGCACGAGAGCTGTTGGCGAGAGGCTTTCGGAACATTCGCTGCCAGGTGGCGGTCCCGGGCAACGCGACCTACGGGGCCAGACCGACCACGGACCGGCGGGATGGTCAAAAGTACGCGATCCACCTGGAAATGACCGACGCACGGTGGGATCCCGCGGCCTATTGCCGGCTTGTGCCTCGCCTGTTCGACCACATCCGGTCGCGGCTTGGCGATGAAGTCGAGCTGCTTCACGATGTTCATGAGCGGGTGCATCCAATGGCGGCGATCCGGCTGGCCAAGGATCTGGAACCGTACCGCTTGTTCTTCTTCGAGGATCCCTTTGCGCCGGAGGACAACGGCTACTTCGCGTTGCTCCGACAGCACTCCTCGATCCCGATCGCGATGGGTGAGCTCTTTGTCAACCAGGCCGAGTACGTCAACCTGATCAAGGATCGCCTGATCGACTTCATTCGGGTTCACATTTCGGACATTGGCGGCCTGTCGCCTGCCCGAAAGCTCGGCGCCTACTGCGAATTCTTCAATGTGCGCACCGCCTGGCATGGTCCCGGCGATGCCTCGCCAGTCGCCCATGCCGCGAATCTCGCGCTCGATCTCTCGTCGTCGAACTTCGGTATCCAGGAGACAGTATTTTGGGGTGAGCGTACGCTGGAGGTGTTTCCCGGCACGCCGATACTGCGGGATGGCGCCCTTTGGTCAAACGACTTGCCGGGACTCGGGATCGAGATCGACGAGAACCTGGCGTTGACGTACCCGTTTCCTGAGCATGCGATCAACGGGACCTGGCCAGATATCAGGCTCCGCGACGGCGAGATAGTGCGACCGTAACGATTGCGGGGTCCTACTTCAAACGTCGTTGCGGTTGGCGCCTCTATGGTGGTCAAGTGGAGACCACAAGATTCCTCGGAGTGGCAACGCGTTTTGAGGCTGAGTGAGTGCTGACCAGTCAGCGACTCGCGCCATTCAAACTCTTTTCAACTCCGCATTATTCAACATTATTCGATTTTGTTGATGGGGCGAGGGTTTTGGGCGTACGGACACCCTGCCCGTAGTCTGCATTATTCGCTGATTCCCGCATCATACGCGACATTGAGACGATTCCCCATCTTTCGACGCCGCGATCGGCACAATTTCTGCACTATTCACGGAATTTCAACATCATTCGCGAGCGCGAAGACAGGCTCTACCAGTTCGTGTAGCTCCCGTCCGGGCGGCGCCAGCGTGGGGGAGCCCAGAACTCGAAGGCGTGATCGACCGCCGCATCCGGGTTGAATTCAACACCGAGACCCGGCGCGGTTGGGAGCGGAAAGCTGCCGTTCACGGATTCGAGCGTAACCGGGAAGATGTCTCGAGGGCGATCGTGGTCGTGCCTCGGGAAATACTCGAGATACGCGAAGTTCGAGGTCGCGGCGGCCAGATGTACGCAGGCCGCGGTCGAGATCGGACCGAGCGGGTTGTGCGGCATCAAGTCGACATAATGGGTCTCGCACCAGCCCGCTATTTTCCGCGCTTCAGTCAATCCCCCGACATTGCACACGTCGATCCTGGCGAAATTCATCAACCCGCGCTCGAGATACGGCGCGAACGCCCACTTGCTGGAGAACTCCTCGCCAATCGCGAAGGAGACGTTGGTCATGGTCCGCAATTGAGCATAGGCGTCAGGATTTTCGCAGCGTATCGGTTCCTCGACGAAGTAGAGATGCAGATGCTCCACGCGTTGGCAGAACAGGGCCGCCTCGACCGGGCTCAGGCGGTGGTGGAAGTCGATTGCAAGGAGTGCGGCGGGACCGAGATCGGCGCGGAGTTGACCGAGGAGGTCGACCGCGGCATCGACCGAGGCGAGCGGATCGTAGACAGCGCCATCGGCGCCAGTCCAGTCGAGGTTGAGCATGCTGGGAGTGAAACGTAGCACCCGCCACCCCTCCGCTATCGCCGCCCGAGCGGCATCGAGAATTTCGGGTCCACTGAGGGCGCCTGGAGTGGCGAAACACGGAATCGTATCGCGGACCGCGCCGCCGAGCAATTGCCAAACCGGGACACCGAGCCACTTCCCTAAAATGTCCCACAGCGCGACATCGACGGCGGAGACGACAGCCGCCGTGATCTTGCCGCCTTCGAAGTAGGCGCCGCGATAGAGCTGTTGCCAGATGTGCTCGATCCGGCGCGGGTCCGCTCCGATCAGCGCCTGTTCGAAGTGCTCGAGCATGCCCTGCATCGCACGTTCGCGACCGGAGATGCCGCCTTCGCCGACGCCGTGAATCCCTTCGTCGGTTTCGATCCGGATCACGAACTGGTTGCGGTGACCGACCCGGATCGGGTATCCGTTGACCGCGGTGATTTTCATCTTGCGCCGTACTCCATCGTTACCTTGCTCGAGTGCAACAGACTTCGGCGCACGCTTCAAGCGGTACTGACCAGTGGGAGGTCGATTTTGGCGACTCGCCCATTGCGGACCTCAATTGTCCGATTGGTCAGTCGTTCGATTGTGTACCGGTCATGCAACACCAGCAACATCGTTCCGTCAAACTGCGCCAACGCCTGTTCGAACTCCTCGCGGGCCTGGATGTCGAGATGGTTCAATGGCTCATCGAGGAGCAGGAGGTTAGCGCCTTCCAACACCAGGGTGGCGAGCATCAACCTCGCTCGTTCGCCATACGAGAGCACTCCGACCTGCCGGTGCATCATGGTATCGCCGAACAGGAACTTGTGGAGAAACGCGCGGATTTCGCCCTCGCTGCCACGACCCGCGGCGCGGCCGTGTTCGATGACAGTGAGCTGTTGGTCGAGGGTGTCCTGCTCCTGCGCGAAATGCTCCGCCCGGACGTTCGCGCCCAGATGAACCGAACCGGCAAGCGGCGCAAGCTCGCCCAGCACAGTGCGAATCAACGTCGTCTTGCCGCCTCCATTGGGGCCAGTGATCGCCACCTTTTCCCCGCGCCGGATGTGCAGCGAGACGTTGGTCAGGATTGGCGCTCCGTCGTAACCCAGCGTGGCATCGTCAAGCACCAGCACATCCCTGGCTCCGTGTGAGGCGCCCTCGAATTCGACCGACAAACCCCACTTGAGGGCGGGTTTTTCGACAAGCTCGCTCGATTCCAGCAGGCGTTCAAGCTTTCGTTTGCGAACTACTGCCGGCCGCGCAATTTTGGCGGCCTTCTTGCGGACGGCGAAATCAATCGTGTTGGCTTCGATCGTGCGCGCATGATGCTCCATGCCCCGGATGTCGTGCTGGATGCGCGCGATCTCCTTCTGTTGCCGTGTGTACGCCGAAGCCTGTTCCGTTTCTCGATGGCGCCTGGCGCTTGCGTAGTCGGAGAACGTACCGGCGAAAGGCGCGACAGATCGGGTATTGGGATCGATTTCCAGAATTCGGGTGACCACCGTGTCGAGAAATCCACGGTCGTGGGATACGATCACGATAGCGCCTGGATACGCGAGCAAAAATTGTTCGAGCCAGTCCAGGGCATCGATGTCGAGATGATTGGTGGGCTCGTCGAGGAGGAGGAGATCCGGTCGCGAGGCGAGGAGCGCCGCCAGCCCTGCCCGGGTTTTCTGACCGCCGGAGAGCTGACGAAGCGGTGTGTCCATCGCGATCTCGCGCAAACCGAACCGGTCCAGCAACGCAGTCAATTTGTCCAACGTCGCGTAGCCTCCGGCAGCATCGAATGCGACGGTCGAGCTCGAATGCGCGGCGGCGGCGTCCGAGCCGGTTGCCGGATCGCGATACATCGCAAGTGCAATGTCGAGGGCACGGTGGGCGTCGATCAGGCCATGCGTGGCGCCATTCAGGAGATCGCCCAGGTCGCCATCGGGCGTGTCGGCAAACCCCTGGAGCAAGTGTCCGATGTGTATTTGGGGAGCGATCGACAGCGAACCGGAATCGGGCCGATCGTCGCCCGCGAGAATGCGCAGCAACGTGGACTTGCCGGCGCCATTCGGTCCGACGAGACCGATCCGATCGCCTGGGTTGATGTTGAACGAAACGGAGTCGAGAATTTGACTGTCGCCGAAGCGTTTGGAAATATGGTTGACGGTCAACACGGCATCCCTCCGTCACGATGCTGTTGAACGCGTCCCGATCGGGGGGATCGGACGGCGCTCAACGCGAGCGAGGACGTTTGCGCCGCAAGCATGAACAGCTCGCGGGGATG
>JACCUV010000182.1 GCA_013698495.1 Chloroflexia bacterium | reverse complement strand
GTGCGGAGCACACCACAACCTGTGATCGCGCGATGTGCAAGGCGCGACGCACGCGAACGCCGGGATCGAACGGTCCCGGCGTTCGCCGTTATCGTCATTCCTCCTGCGTCGGAACGACCACCGGGGCGCTGCTGGGCGCATGGGTCCCGCGGAAACCAGGACCGGAGATTCTTCCTTCTTTCGACAACGCTCTGGTCCGGAATGACAACAGGAAACCACCAAACTGTGCAGGATGCCCAAAGGCGACGCGTGAACTTCATCACGTTGCACGATGCCCCACCCTCCGCCTTTGCGGTAGGCTCTATCAGGTTCACTTTGCGCGGTTGGCGTATGGGTCAATCGGGGAATACATACCGGCGGGAGAGCATCAAACGTGACTGAGGAGCCATCTGCGATCGATCGAAGCGCACTACTGGGGACCGGTCCAACACCCGAAGAAATCTACGCCATCATCGAAGCCGAAGGCGTCAAGTTCATCAACCTCCAGTTCACCGATGTCATGGGCATCGTCAAGAGCGTCACCGTCCCGGCCAAAATCTTCGATCACATTGTCGATGGCGGGCAGTGGATCGACGGCTCCTCGATCAATGGCTTCCTGCGCATCGCCGAGTCCGACATGTACCTCGAAGTCGATCTCTCGACCTTCGCGATCATCCCCTGGGAGCGCGGCGAGTTCACGACCGCCCGCGTCATCTGCTGGGTGCACACTCCAAATGGTGATCCGTTCGCCGGTGATCCGCGCGGAGTGCTCTACAAGCAACTCGAAAAGCTGGCCGAACTCGGCTACACCTACAACGTCGGCCCCGAACTCGAATTCTTCCTGTTCGAGACCGAAGGCGGGGAGATCAAACCGCTCCCGCACGATCGCGGCGGCTACTTCGATCTCTCCACCGACCTCGCCTCGACCGTGCGCAAGGACATGGTCCTCGCCCTTGACGAGATGGGAATTGAGGTCGAGGCCAGCCACCACGAAGTCGCGATCGGTCAGCACGAAATCGACTTTGAGTATGGGCCGGCGATCCCGACCGCCGACCGCGCCGTCTCCTTCAAGTACGTGCTCAAGGCGATCGCCCAGAAGCATGGTTTGCACGCCACCTTCATGCCGAAGCCGCTCGCCGGAATCAACGGTTCCGGTATGCACGTCCACCAGAGCTTTGGTTTCATCGAACCGGGCACGGGCAAGAACGCGTTTGTCGACGAAAGCGATCCGTACGGGCTTTCCAAGGTCGCGAAGCACTTCATCGCCGGTCAACTCAAGCACGCCCGCGGGCTCGCCGCCGTGATTGCGCCGTTGGTCAACTCCTATCGCCGGCTCGTGCCGGGTTTCGAGGCTCCGGTCTACGTCGCCTGGGCCCGCACCAACCGTTCGGCGCTGATCCGCGTGCCCGCCATTCGCGGCGGCAACCTCAACGCCACGCGGATTGAGCTGCGCTGTCCCGATCCTTCCTGCAACCCGTATCTCGCCTTCACCGCGATGCTCGCCGCCGGCATGGACGGCATCATCAACGAGTTGCCGCTCGAAGACCCGATCGAGGAAAACCTCTATCACTTTACCGATGAGGACCTCAGGCGCCGCAACATCCCGACCCTGCCGGCGACACTCGGCGAAGCGGTCGAAGAGTTCCGGAAGGACGACGTTCTCCGCGCCGCGCTCGGCGATCATGTCTCCGACCGCCTGATCGAGGCCCAAAGCGCCGAGTGGGACGAGTTCCGCAAGGTCGTCACCGAATGGGAACGCGATCGCTACCTGGAGATCTATTAGACCGCCGGCAATAGCAACTCGTAGGGGAGGGCTGGCGGGCCATAAACCGAAACTGGACAACCACGGCCTGGCCCGCGTATGCCCTCCCGCGGTTTCCATGAAGACGTCGGCCACGTCATCGCTACGAGGTGGAGGAAATGCCTGAGCCCGTGGAGCCTGTGCCCATACGAATCGAACCGTGGGCGGACGCAGACGCGTTTCTCGACTTGCTGCGTCGCAACAACGCGCCCGAGATGACTGCACACCTGGGCGGGCCTGAGACCGAAGAGCAGCTCATCAATCGCCACAAACGCTACCTCGGGGTCGCCGAATCGGGGACCGGCCGGATGTTTCGCATCGTGCTTGATCCCGACGGCGACACCGTCGGTGGCGTCGGCTACTGGGATCGCGAGTGGCAGGGCCAAATGGTCTATGAAACCGGTTGGTCCGTTTTTGCGGAACACCAGGGTCAAGGCATCGCGACCGAGGCGACCCGGCTGTTAGTCGCGCGGGCGCGGTCCGAGGGCATGCGCCGCTACCTGTATGCCTTCCCACCCATTGACAATGTCGCCTCGAACGCGATCTGCCGGAAGACCGGGTTTTCGTTGACCGATGTGGACGAATTTGAGTACCCGGTTGGAAATTACATGCGGTGCAATGTCTGGCGCCTTGAACTCGCCGACATTGGCCCTCAGGAAGAGCGGCCACTTCCACGAGGAGATTCCGGAAATCGCTAATCCCCGCTGAGAATCACTCCACCACTCGATGTCACCATCACCGCCCGCTCGAACTGGGCCACCATCGAGCCGTCGCGGGTGCGCGCCTCCCACCGGTTGGCCATGTAGAACTCCTTTGCGCCCTCGACCACGACCGGCTCGACCGTGATGACCATGCCTTCGACAAGTTTGGGGCCGGTTCCCGCCTGGCCGGCGAATGGCACCTGGGGATCTTCCCAACAGCGTCGACCCAGACCGTGACCGCAAAACCCCCGAGCCACGTTGTAGCCATGTGCTTCCGCCACCGACTGCATCGCCCAGCTCACGTCGCCCACCGTGTTGCCGGTCCTGGCGGCTTCGATCGCCGTCGTCATTGCTAGCCAGGTCGCGTCCATCAGGGCCCGCTGCGCCGGTGACGGCGGTCCGATCGTGAACGTGACCGCCGCGTCGCCCGCGAATCCGCCGAGCAACATCCCGGCATCGATCGTCAGGACGTCGCCGGTTTCGAGCAGTTCGTCGCCCGGGATGCCGTGGACCACAATGTCGTTGCGGTTGGTGTTGATCGCCCCCGGAAACCCGTTCTGGGTTTCGAACACGGGCTCGCCACCGAGTTTACGGATATACGTTCGCGCGTAATCGTCGAGCGCCTTCGTCGTCATGCCGGGTTTGGCCAGTGCTTCCAGTTCGCGAAGGAGGCGGGTCGTGGCCCGGTTCGCTCGTTGCAAACCGCTCAATTCATCGGGCCGGGTGACGATCATAGGCAAGGTGCTCCGTCGGCAACCATCGTGTGCGACCGCCGCCAGTTGTCATTCCGGTCCAGAGCGTCGTCGAAGGGAGGAGGAATGTTTGGGACTCCTATCGCCGTGGTCGCCGCGTCAAACCTTATGTACGCCACAGTAGTGTAGTCAACCACACGGTTGGCGGTAAACAGACTGATTGACGGGTCAGGTCATTGCCCCGCTCCATGCGGGATGCTTTTGGAGCGTTCCATCTGGCCGCCTCACAAAGGAACATCCATGTGTACACCAGACGCAGTCGCCATCGTGAAGGCGTTTCACCGTCACCTGAACGACCGCAACGTGCAAGCCCTCCTTGAACTCGCCACCGAGAATGTGCGGATTGGCGGACCTCGTGGATCGGGCGAGGGCAAGCACTTGCTCGATGAGTGGGTGGCCCGCGCCAACATCGCGATCACGCCAACGCGCTGGTTCCGCGACGGCGACACCGTCGTCGTTGAGCAACAGGCGGTCTGGCGCGATCCGGAAACCGCCGCCGAAACCGGCAGCCAGTTCGTGGCCTCTGCATTCACCATTGAGCATGGCCAGATAGCCAGCATCGCCCGATACGGATTTCTGGCCGAGGCTGTCCACAGCGCCAACATGGATCAATCCAACGAAATCGCTTCCCCGAAGCCCTGGGAAATTTGCGAGCGAGTGTGCGGGTTGTCACCGGCCGGCAATGGCAAAACCGGGAAGCATGCTCCCCGGTTTGCCTCGCCACCCCACGTGGCTCGGAAGGTGTTCGCGGTTGACTTACTGGCTCAACGCCGGATCGCTTCGGAACCCTGCCAGGCGGTCGGCGTCGATCAGCATCTCCGGGTGAGCATAGGTTGCACCACGTGCCGGCGAGGCGACTGGCGTCTGCGAAAGAGAGGTTTGGAACGTTCCTCCCAGCGTCAGACCCGCCGCCCACCCCAAACCCAGGTGGAGGGTCTGGCGGCGTGAGAATATCCGTATGTCTCCAGCGCATTGGTCAGGCATGAACGTTTCCTTCCCGGAAGTTGACAGTGCTCACGTAGCGTAAAGACAGGAGCCGACTCCCCTTGTCGCAATGGTCATGGCACTGGAACGCTTGAGTGCGCAGCGATCAGCATGGGGACAGATTCCGTGCCTCTCACGCAGTCTGATGAGCCGATCGAATATTCGCTAGGGGAGCACCTTTGGCGGTGTGTGTCAGCGCCTTGCCTGACGCCACCGCACCCATAGCCGGCGGACGCCGCGCAAGAGTCCGATCGCCCTGCCCGTCATTCCGGAGGAGAGCGACTTTCGGGCATCGCGGACTGTCGCGTTCCACACGGCATCGTTGTAGGTGGGATAGGCGTGCGTGACCGACGCCAGGTCTCGGGTTCGCATGCCGTGGTGGATCGCCAACGAAAGCTCGCCGAGCGTTTCCCCGGCGCGTGGGCCCACCACGGTGGCGCCGACGATCCTGCCCTTGCGGTCGAGGACCAGCCTGGTCACTCCAGACCGCTCATTTTGGGTTACCGCTCGATCAAGCTCCGCATGCCTCCAGTTGATCACCTGGCCACCAGCCGGCGCCTTTACAGAATCGGTACTCGCTCCCACCGCCGCGAGTTCCGGCGACGTGAAGGTCACGCGGGGCACGGCAGCCGTATTGATCGAGCGTTTGAGCCCGAGGATGGCATTGCTCGCCGCCAGGCTTCCATGCACGCCCGCCGTGTGAGTATGGTGCGACCGACCCGTTACGTCCCCGGCAGCCCATACCCACGGATTGGTGGTTTGCAGGTGATTGTCCACCACGATATGGTCGCCGTCGTCGGTGTCGATGCCGGCGGCCTCCAGTCCGAGACCCTGCGTGCGTGGCGACCGGCCTGTCGCAACCAGCAGCGCATCGAATGGCAGTTCCTGCCCATTCTCCAGTCGGAGCGTCCCCGCCCCGGCCGTCCCCGTGGCGGCAACCCCGGTTGCATTTGCTCCAGTCCGGAT
>JACCUV010000132.1 GCA_013698495.1 Chloroflexia bacterium | reverse complement strand
ATCGCGGCGGCATCGGCAGGGACCTGCGTGAATGCTCGAACGAGGTCGACTTCGCCAAGTTGGGCGTCGTCGATCCCGACGATCCAGAGTTCGCCGCGATCGGTCGCGACGCACGCCGCCTCGTTTTCAAGGATTGCAATTCCGGCATTGTCCAGCGCCGGCACAACCCTCTGGCGCAGGTTGGCGAGGTCGTGATTACCGAGCACGCCCCAGGCGCCGAATCGCGCAGTGCTCGCCATCCTCCCGAGCACCTCGGCGGCGTGCGCCATGAACCGCGGCGATTCGCAAATGTAGTCCCCGCCGAAGAGCAGGATGTCTGGCCGGATCTGTTGCAGGCGCTCAACAATTGGCTCGAGGTGGGATGCGGCGAAGTGCGGTCCGACGTGAGTGTCGGTGACGAAGCCGATCGTCAGCCCCGCGAGGTGGCGATGCTTGCGCGGCAACTGGACCACGACATGGGCAACCTCAGCTCGATACGGCGCCACGTGCCTCGCCCGCCAGGCGATGACTGCGCCGACGATTAAGCAGAAGATACTCAGCACGGCAGCGATTCGAAATTTGCCCGGTAGGTTCATGCCACGCCGATCATGGCGACGACCGCCAGCCCGACGCTCGCCAGCATTCCGAACACAAGGTGAAGCCCCGCCGATTGTCGCACCAGCCGATTGAGCCGGACCGGGGCGGTCTCGACGGCGATTTCGCGGGTCAACCTGACAGCGATCGGCAGCGCGGCCAACACCAGCAGTACTGGCCAGTAGGTCGGGTTGAGCGAAACCAACGCGGTGGCGAGGAGAAATGGCCCGAACACGAGGAAGGCATACTCCCGGGTCGCCGCGTGACGCCCCAGCAGGTTGGCCAGCGTCCGCTTTCGATGCCGCCGGTCCGAGTCGATGTCGCGAACATTGTTGGCGTGGAGAAATCCCGCCGAAAGCAGCCCCATCGCCGTCGCCAGGATCACCGCCTCGACTGTCCAGGTTCCAGTGTGGACGTAGTAGGCGCCGGTCACCATCCCGATGCCCATCGCCAGGAACACCGTGACCTCGCCGAGGGCGTAGTAGGCGAGCGGGAAGGGACCTGCCGTGTACAGGAACGCCGCGGCCGCGCTCGCCAGCGCGATCCAGAACACGACCTCACCGACCGCGGCGATGATCGGCAAGGCAGCCACGAAGGCGCCCGTAAAACAGACGGCAATTCCGAGTCGCAAGTCGGCGTAGCCCAGCGACCCGGTTTGCAAGGCGCCGCCCTGACCGAGCGTGTCACCGGTATCGACTCCACGCACATCGTCGAAGTAGTCGTTGGTCAGGTTGCAGGCGGCGTGGGTCATGATCGAGGCCACCAGCATCAGAACGAGGAATCCCCAGCGCACGTCGCCATCGACCAATGCGAGGGCGCTCGCCGCCACCACCGGAATCGTCGACGTCGTGAACGAGCGAGGCCGCACCGCCCAGAACCACGTTTTCAGCGAAAAGGCCTGGCGATCGGCGCGCTTCCAGGGTAGCGCCCAGACCTCGAATAGACCCAGCCCGATCGTCAGCGCCCCGCCAAGCAGGGCAGTGGCCGCTAGCCCCACGTACATTTGCTGGATGCGAAGCGTTTGGTAACTGTTCCAGATCAGGTAGCCGAGGCCGTCCCGCGCGCTCACGAATTCGATTCCCACGACCACGACCAGCGCAAACCCGAGCGCCAAACGCATCCCGGCAAAAACTGACGGCAGCGCGCCGGGCAGGGCGACGGTGGTGAAAAGGACGAACCGCGAGGCCCCCAGGTTCTTCGCAACGTCCTGTAACGAACGATCCAATTCGAGCACACCGGTCATCGTGTTCAGGGCGACGAGGAAGAAGATCGAGAGCGCTACAGTGACCATGTTCGACGTCTCACCGGCTCCGAAAGCGATGAACATGAATGGCAAGATCGCGATTTTGGGGATGACGTAGATCGCGGTCGAGAGTGGCATGAAGAACGTGCGAATCGGCCAGAAGAGACCCATCGCCAGGCCCAGGATCACCCCTGGAATGGTTCCCAGTGCAAATCCGAAGACTATCCGCCGCACCGTAATCAGCAACTGGTCGAAAAGAGTACCTTCCTGCCCCATTTCAACTGCAGCATCCCAAATCACGCTTGGCGCGGGCCAGAAACGTGAGTCAATCGTTTCGGTGCGCGACAGCAGTTCCCAGATCCCGATCGCCAGCGCCGGGCCAGCCACTGTCAGCACAAGTTCGATCATCCGCCGCCGCCGAAACGGGTCAGTTCGTTCGGGGGCGCGAACGGGCAGGCTCATCCGACGAGCGCCCCTTCCTGCTGCTGGCGCGCCCGCGTGACCTCATCCCTGAGCAGATCCCAGGTCTGGTTGAACAAGTCCCCGAACGCGGGATCTGAGCGAACCGCCACCATCGTCCGCGGTCGATCGAACGGGACGTCGATGATCGCGCGCACGGTCCCGGGTTGGGCGCTCATCACCACGACTCGGTCGGCCAACACGAGCGCTTCGTCGATCGAGTGGGTAATCATCACCACCGTTTTGCCACTGGATTCCCAAATCCGGAGCAGCTCTTCTTGCAAGATGAAGCGTGTTTGCTCGTCGAGCGCGCCGAACGGTTCGTCCATCAGGAGGAGGTCGGGTTCGACCGCCAGGGCGCGACCGATCGCCACGCGCTGGCGCATCCCTTCGGAGACCTGGTGCGGGTAGGCGTTGGCGAACTTGCTCAATCCGAGCACCGCCAACAATCGCGCGACCGTCGCGTCACGCCCTGACTTGGCGAGACCCTGGAGTTTGAGACCGTACTCGACGTTGGCGGCGATGCTCAGCCATGGGAAGAGGCTGCGACCCTGAAACACGACCGCATTCGTTGGTGACGAGCCATTGTGGGCGGTGATCGAAAGCTCCCCGCTGGTGGGGGTGTCCAATCCCGCAATCATGCGCAGCAACGTCGACTTTCCACACCCGGAAGGACCAACGATCACGCAGAACTCGCCATCCGCGATCTCCAGATCGAAGTCGCGGACGGCTTCGATCGTGCCGCTGGGGGTCACAAACCGACGGCCCACTGCCGCGGCGCGAACCGTCGCGCCGCGGCCGATACCGGACTCGTTCGCCGCCTGAACGCTCACTCGCCGATCGATTCCAGGGCGGCTTCGACATAGCTGGAATTAACCATGGTAGCCGGATCGATGTCCTCGTCGTAGTCCAGCAATCCGCGCTCACCAAAGAACGTCTGGAGCTGGCTGAGACTGTCGAGATTGACGGAGCCATCGGTTGAGTAGACCGGTTTCACGGAAGCGGCGATGAGTTGGGCGGGCACGCCGGTGTACTGCTCGATGATCGCGAGATTGAGTGGGTCGTTGAAGTTTTCGGTCAAATCGCGGGAGGCGCGGAGATACGCGGCGACGATTCCCGTTGCCGCCTCGGGGTTGGAGACCATCCACTCTTCGCTGCCAAAGATCACGGTCGGTTGAATGCCCTGCACCGGGAAGTCGGGGAGCAGCCGCACCGCCAATCCGTCCTGTTCCGCTTGAGTCGCCAGCGGTTCGCCGACGATCGCCGCATCGAGCGCGCCGGCTTCAAGGGCTACGACCGCGTCGGGGAAACTCATGTACTGGAGGTCGACATCCTCGATCGAGAGCCCACCCGTCTCGAGCGCGATGTCGAGCCACAATTCGGTGGCGCCTGGTGCATTGACAGAGACGCGTTTGCCTTCGAGATCGGCGACGCTGGCGAACGTGCCCTCGGCGCAGGACGCCAGCGAGATCATCAGCGGCGAGGCGACGGGCCCCCCCTCCATGTGACCGGGCGCGACGATTTCAAGACCGAGGTCCTGGCTATGGGCGTTCCAGTATGCCGGACCGACCCCGGCGATCGCCATGTCCATGTCGCCGGTTGCCGTCAACAGCACCATGTCCGAGCCGCCAGGCAGCACCTCAAGCGTCAAGTCGAGACCCTGCTCCGCGAAATAACCCTTCTCGTAGGCGACGAAGACCGGGGCGAAAATCGAGACCGGGATATAGCCGAATGTAACCTCGATCGCACCGTCGGGGACCTCGAAACCCGGTAGTTCGGGCACGTCGGCAATCTCAGGGACAGGCGTGCCAGTAGTGAGCGGTCGGCAGTCCGGGTTCTGGGCAATCGTCGCCGGACTCAGCGGACCAATGAGCGAGAGCATAAGCCCAACCACCGCCAGCAACGCCAGTGTCAACGATCGAACGGAACGAGATTCACCGAACTTCATGCATTCCTCCACGAACCGATAGCCGGATTTGGTAGTGGCCGGACTTGTGCCGGCCACTCTGGCAGTGGTTGCCATTCATTGTACCGGCCGGGACGCGGGAGACCACACAGGGTCTCCCCTACGAGACGGCCCGCAACTTGATCATCGGCTTGTACGCGTTCTCTGGCCCCTCCGCCTCGTCGAAAATGCCGTTCCGGCGATCCTCGACAACGAGGTGGATTTCGCGGGTTAATTCATCGAGCATGTCCGCTTCGAGCACGGTCTTGACGATCTTGCCCTTGCGGAAAATCACGCCCTTGCCATTCCCGGCGGCGAGACCGACATCGGCATCCTTCGATTCGCCAGGGCCATTCACGACGCATCCCATGACCGCGACCCGAATCGGCTCGTCGATCGTTTCCAGCACCTTGTCGACCTGGTTGGCAAGCGTGAACAAATCGACTTCGACCCGCCCGCAAGTCGGGCAGGCGATCATCGTCGCCCCCTTCTGCCTCAGTTCGAGACTCTTCAGGATTTCGTAGCCGACAAAGACTTCTTCGGTCGGATCGGTCGTCAGCGAGACGCGAATCGTGTCGCCGATGCCGAGCGCCAGCAACGTACCGATCCCGACCGCCGAGCGAACGCTCCCGGCGCGTGGTGTCCCCGCCTCGGTCACGCCAAGATGGAGCGGATAGTCATTCGGGAGGCGGGCGAACCGCTGGTAGGCCTCGATCAAAACGGGAACCTCGAAAGCCTTGAGACTGACCTTGGTGTCGTAGAAATCGAGGTCTTCAAGAATCTTGATATGCCCGAGCGCGGAGCGCACCAGCCACTCGGCCCGAAGCTGGATTTGGGAAGCGCCTTCCTGGGCCATTTCATCGACGAATTCCTCGGTCATCGGGGCCACCGAGCCGAAGTTGACACCGATCCGGATTGGCGTGCCGCGTTCCTTCGCCTTGGTCACCACCTGGCGGACGTGCTCTTCCTTGCGAATGTTGCCGGGGTTGAGTCGCAACCCGTGAATCCCGGCATCGAGCGCCTTCAGCGCGAGTGTGTACTCAAAGTGAATATCGGCAATCAGCGGAACCGGCGAATACGGGACGATCTCGGGGAGCGCGGCCGCGGCCTTGCGGTCGGGCACGGCGATCCGCACGATCTCGCACCCGGCATCGGCGAGCTCCTGGATTTGAGCGAGCGTGGCCTTGGGATCGCGGGTGTCGGCGGTCGCCATCGACTGCACGCGAATTGGGTGCTCGCCACCGATTGTCACGTCGCCGACGTGAAGCACGCGGGTTTTGCGCCGAGGGGCTACAAGTGACATGTGTGGGCGATTCCTTTGGTGGGACCGGGTTCTGATTGAGGCATGATAGCGGTCAGATCGTCGTGGCGTGAGGAAGTTCGCAAGCGATCGAACTGTGCTGCGTCTATGGTACGATGCCCGGCCTTTTTGTGCATTATTTCACAGGCCAAACGGGCAACTGTTTTCTCTCGATTGACGAGCGGGCGGACGGAGCCTGCTCGTCACTTACCACTGGCGTCATTGGCATCGCCCCAGGAAGGTGAAGGATTTCATCGCGATTGCGCAGGGCGCCAAGAGCAAGTTCACCGATCACCCAAGAGTGAGTGAGGACTTCACTCTTCTCCAGGAGTTCCACCAATGCGGGGTTAGCCTGTCTGAGGTGATCGATTCAGTTCGACGTATCGACCAGGATCAATGGGAGTCGCCCCGGCGGCGGGGAATCTCAATTGCGTCGGGTTCTGATCCCCCGAGTTGTGCCAAACGCCTTGGACTCTCGCGCTCGATCAGCGCTTGCAGTTCTCCACGCAAAAGATCAGTCTTCTTCTTTGGACCCGTGAGTCACTGCGCTTCCGCGAACAGTTTTTCGTCAATCGTCAGGTTGGTGGCCATGTGACCTGCTTGTTCGCGATGAGCGACCCTCGACTCGTCCATCATACGGCATGACAATCAAGAGAGATTCAAAGACTCCGTGCCGACAACTCGGACGCTCGTATCGAACCGGGTGGCGACCGGACAACTCTACACCAGGCTGCGCAGAGTGCCAGGATCGACCGGTGTCCGGCCGTCTGAGACGACTGCGAGACGCCCAATCTACGGGAAAATCGAGCGCCCGTCGACCAACCGTGAGACATCGCCAAAGGCGATCACGAACATTAGGCCAAGCAACACAACCATGCCAGCGAGATGGACCAGCCCTTCCTTCTCCGGTGAGATGCGTCGCCCCCCACGCAGCACCTCGATCAGGACGAACAGGAGGCGGCCGCCATCGAGTGCAGGCAACGGCAGGAGATTGAGCACTCCGAGACCGACCGAAATGACCGTCGCGATAAACAGCAGCGTGTACCAGGCGGGTGTCGCCGAACTGGAGAGCGACTCGGAGGTAAGTTGGCCCATCCCCACCGGACCCATGATCTGGTCGGGATCGACGCCCTCGGTGACCATCGTGCGTAGACCCTCGAACGTCCCGGAGGTCATGAACCAGAATTGGCCCCAGCCTTCGGGAATGATCTGGCCGAACGAAACCGGGTTGAAGGTGCGGGCCACGATGCCGTCCGTGCCCAACGCCTCGTAGGGATTCTCGACTCGGCCGTTGACCCCGATCAGGTCGATCGCGCTGTCGTCTTCGCCAAGCTCAGGCACGACCAGGAGCAGTTCGAGCGCGCGGCCCTCGCGGACGATCTCGAGCGTTGCCGACGTCCCACCGGCCGCGGCGAGCAGGTTGCCGAACGAATCGCCATCGGTGACCGCCTCGCCATCGATCCGGACAATTTCGTCGCCAGGGTAAAGCAAGGCATCGCTGGCGGGGCTATCGGTCAAGACCTGGGTGAGTGTCACTGCCGGTTGCGGCATCGCCACCGAGGTTTCGAGCGTCTGCCCGTCGCGCTCGAGCGTAACCGCCACCGCGTCGCCGGCGCCCTCAAGGAACAGGCTGCGGGCCTGGGCCTCGGCCTCGAGTTCGATACCATTGACCGCAATGATTTCGTCGCCACTCTGCCATCCGGCGTCTGCGGCGGCCGTTCCTGGCGCAACTTCGGTGATCTTAAGGATCGAACGAGTGCCTTGCACCATTGAAATCCCGGTGGCGCCCTGTCGTGGCGGGGGATCGAGCCGTGGAATCAGGCTGGTTTCAATCAGTTCGTCGCCGCGGCGGATCGTGACGCTGACTTCCTGACCGGCGTGACTGCCGATCGCGCTTTGGAGTTGCTCGGAGTCAGCGATGACCTCGCCATCGACGGCGTGGATCGCATCGCCCGGCAGCCAGTTCGCTCCTTCGGCCGGGGAGCTCTCCTCGACATTGGCGATGTAGACATTGCTGCTCGTATCCGGCACGCCCTGGAAGGTGACGATCACGATCGAGAGCACGATCGCCGCCAGGAAGTTCATAGCCGAACCGGCGGCGAGGAAAAAGGCGCGTTGTCCCGGCCCCTTGCTGTTCATCGAGTCGTCGCTCATGTCGGCCCCGTCTTCGCCCTTGACGCGGACGAAGCCCCCGAACGGAATCCAGTTCAGCGACCACAACACGCCATTGCGGCGCCAACCCCTGGCCCGCGGCGGAATGCCGATGCCGAACTCCTCGACCTTGACGCCGACACTGCGGGCGGCGAAGAAGTGACCAAGTTCGTGGATGATGATGAGGGAGGCGAGAACCGGGATAATCAGCAATCCGAGAGCGAGGCCGCTGGAAAATTCAGGCACGAATGGGAATCTCCATGTTTGTCCGTGAGGGGAGTTCGCCGAATGTCGCCGACGATCTGCCCGTATTCAGGTTCATTCTACAACGCATTCCGATGTTCCCCATTGCCAACGTGGCACACTCAAGCCGGTTACACTAACGCAACATAACCAACCTTGGTTCGTGCTAGAATGCGAACGCCAATTGGACGGGCAGCGGCCCACGTACGTTCGCGGCGCGATCCACACGGGTCGGTCGCTTGAACGAGGGCGGGCCGGACGCCGAACACTGTCTGTGGTCGAACAATGCTGTTTGTCAGGGAGGATCGGCGTGATCGTTGGAGTGCCTCGGGAAGTCAAGGATCGGGAGAACAGGGTTTCGACCACACCAGCCGGCGTTCGCGAGTATGTCGCGCGTGGGCACACTGTCCTCGTTGAGAAGGCGGCGGGCGCTGGCAGCGGCTTCACCGATCTCGAATACAGGGCCGCCGGCGCTGAGCTTGTCGCAACCCACGAAGAGGTCTTCGAGCGCGCCGCGATGATCGTCAAGGTCAAGGAACCGGTCCCCAGCGAATATCCGCTGATGCGCGAGGATCAGCTCCTTTTCACGTACCTCCACCTCGCCGCCGACGAACTGCTGACGCGGGCGCTTGTCGAACGGCGCGTGCAGGCGGTCGCCTATGAGACCGTGCAGCTTGGAACCGGCCCACTGCCGCTCTTGCAACCGATGAGCGAGGTTGCGGGCCGGATGTCGGTGCAGGTCGGGGCGCATTACCTGGAAAAGACGCATGGCGGCCGCGGCATGTTGCTCGGCGGTGTGCCCGGCGTGCCTGGCGCCGATGTCGTGATCGTCGGCGGCGGAATCGTCGGAACAAACGCCGCGCAGATGGCGCTGGGGATGGGCGCCAATGTCACGATTCTCGACATGAACATCGAGCGCCTGCGATTCCTCGATCAAATCCTGCATGGACGTATTCACACACTGGCATCCAATAGTCATAATGTGGCAGAGTCTGTCAGTCGCGCCGATCTCGTGATTGGCAGTGTCCTGATTCCAGGCAAGGTGGCGCCAAAACTCGTCACCCGCGAGATGGTCGATACGATGCAGCCCGGCTCCGTCATGGTCGATGTCGCAATCGACCAGGGTGGCTGTTTCGAAACAGCGAAGCCGACGTCGCACAGCGAACCGACTTATGAGGTGAGCGGCGTGGTCCACTATTGCGTCACCAACATGCCCGGCGCCGTGCCCAGGACCAGCACGTTGGCGCTCTCCAACGTGACGCTGCCGTACGGATTGGCGCTCGCTGGACAGGGTCTGGAGGCAGCGGTCAGCCGGGACCCGGCGCTGGCCAAAGGCGTGAATGTATTCGGCGGGCAGGTCACCTACGCCGGTGTTGCGGAAGCGTTCGGGATGCCATACGTGCCGTTGGACCGAATTGTGAGCTTGGCAGTGGCGTAGTCGCCTTTGTTGCTTGACGAAGCGGCGCCATTGACGCCGCTCATGGGTTGAAAGGATCTTCCGCAAATGGAAGAACAGGTCGAGGCGTTCTTGAGTTCACTCCAGGTGGAACGGCATTTCTCGCCAAACACGATTGCCGCCTACAGAAACGATCTTCAGCAATTCACCGCCTACCTGGGCGCTCCCCCCGAGGAAGACCACGTGAGTCAGGTGACCACGTGGCCAGAACTCACCAATGATCATCTTGGCGGTTACCTCCTGCACCTGCGGTCGCGCGCGTATGCGCCATCGACCGTGGCCCGCAAGACTGCCGCGCTGAAGTCGTTCAGCGCCTGGTTGCGCAAGCAAAAGGTGGTCGACGAGTCGGTGGGCGCGAGTCTGACCTCACCCAAGGTTGACAAATACGTGCCAAAAGCGATAACCCCGAGCGAAGTGGCGATGTTGCTCGAACAGCCAACGGCGGCCACTCCCGACCGGCCTGAGAGCATTCGCGATCGGGCGATGCTCACACTGCTCTACGACACCGGAATGCGCGTCAGCGAACTGGTCGGTCTCGATGTGAACGATCTCGATCTCGATCTGGCTACCGTTCAGTGCCAGGGAAAGGCGGGCCGTACGCGGACCGTGCCGATGAGTTCACAGGCGCTGGCGGCGGTGACCGACTATCTCGAACGGGCGCGGTCCACCCTAACCAACCCGGACACCGTTTCACTCTACGTCAACCATCGGGGCGGGCGACTCACCCGGCAGGGTTTCTGGTTGATCCTCAAGTCCTACGCCCAGCGGGCCGGGATCGACGAAATTACGCCGCACACCCTACGGCACTCCTACGCCGTCCATGCGCTGGGGCGGGGGGCTGAACTCTCCGACGTCCAGAAGCAACTCGGTCACGTCAGCATTTCCACCACCCAGATTTACCGGCAACTCGCCGGTCAGGGCGCGGCCCAACCCGCCGAAGGCGCCGGAGCGGCGTGACTGCCTCTCTGCACCTGAGCGCTGACTCAATCCGGCAAGTTCCGACCTTGCCGTACTCCGACTGGACCTTGCGATGACCCAACAACCGGTGCTGGCGCGCGCCGCGACCATGGAAAAGATCGTTGCTCTCGCCAAGCGACGGGGCTTTGTGTATCCCGGATCCGACATTTACGGCGGTCTCGCCAATACGTGGGACTTCGGACCGCTCGGCGTCGAACTCAAAAGCAACATCAAGCAATTGTGGTGGAGGACCTTCGTGCACCGCCGCGCGGACATGATCGGACTCGATGCCGGAATTCTCATGAACTCGCGGGTCTGGGAAGCGTCCGGTCACGTCGTCAACTTCAACGACCCGCTCGTCGATTGCAAAACCTGCAAGTCGCGATTCCGCGCCGATCACCTGCTTGAAGAGAAACTCGGAATTGTCGACGCGGCCACAAAGTCGCCTGAGGAAATGTCCGTCATTCTCAAGGAGGCCAACCTCGCCTGCCCGCATTGCGGGAATCGCACCCTGACCGATGCCCGACAGTTCAACATGATGTTTGGGACGACCATAGGACCGGTGGCGGAGACAGGGACGCCGGTCTACCTGCGACCGGAAACAGCCCAGGGCATCTTCGTCCAGTACAAGAACATCATGGCTTCGTCGCGGGTCAAATTGCCGTTCGGCGTGGGCCAAATTGGCAAGGCCTTTCGCAACGAAATCACGCCCGGCAACTTCGTCTT